>NZ_JAFCTI010000001.1:449270-596043 GCF_049895945.1 Pseudarthrobacter sp. DSP2-3-2b1
GCCACCAAAGACCACCCACCAGGCTGGATCTCACCCACCGGCAGACACTACGCCACCGAAGAACCCGACTGGGAACCACCCCAACTACCGGAAGCGCTCACAAAAGCGGGACCGGATTCATTGGATGAAGGATTGAGGCGATGACAAATCAGCTGAGTAGCCCTGAACCGTGGCCGGAAGCGCCGCAACTGCCTGGCCCCATCATCATGGACCAGCGCTGGACCGATACCCTGTTCCTGCACTGGCGCCTGCCCGAGTCAGCCGCAGCCGCCTTCATGCCGCCCGGGGTGGTTCCCGACGTTTACGACGGTTCGTCCTGGGTGGGCCTGATCGGCTTTCGCATGCGCAAGGCCGCACTCGGCCGTGGACCAGCAATACCGTTCTTCGGGGATTTCAACGAGGTCAATGTTCGTCTCTACTCCCGTGGACCGGATGGCACTCGAGGCGTGGTGTTCCTGAGCCTCGACGCTGATCGCCTCGCGGTGGTCCTGGCGGCCAGAGCAGCCGGAATCCCTTACGTCTGGTCCAGAACTGACTTCCACTCCGCACAGTCGGACGGTTCCACTGGCTACTCGGTCCGGCGGTTCCGGGGCGGCGCCAGGAGCGAGTTCGCAGCTATACCTGAGCTGGAAGGCGTCGCCACCGATCCGTTGTCTGTACACCTCACCGCAAGGTTTGGCCTCCACACCACTTTCCGCGGCCGCACCCTGTACATCCCCAACACGCACTCGGCCTGGCCATTGCACCAGGCGGAGGTGACCCAACTCGACGACGGAATCGTCAACGCTGCCGGAATCGGGGTGGCTGGCCCCCCGGAGTCGGTCCTTTTCTCGCCGGGAGTCCGGACCCAGTTCGGCCGGCCGAGGGTTCTGAGTACCTAGCGGGCCGACGCCCGCCGACGCCCGCCCGGAGGACAGCACCACCAGCGCGTCGCCCCCGCGCGCTTTATGCGGTTATGCGTCCTGCCACCATCGCCCTTTACAAACCTGGCAACGAGGGTTCCCACACCCGCCTGAAGGGAGTTGGAGGGGTCAAAATACAGGTCTCCCTCGGTCGCCCGGCTGTGCGCGATGAGCTGTTCCGCTTCGAGTTTGGCTTCCGCCGCAGTGGCACCGACGATGCCTAGTCCTGACCTGCAAAAATAGGTTCCGCCCGCCGGGTCCCGCTCCTATACTGTCGGGATGATGATGTCGCTGGTTTTCGGCGCCATAGCATCCAGTGCACTGATTCTGGGTGCCTTCATCGGTGTTAAGTTCGAACTCCCCAAGCGCCTCCTGGCGATGCTCCTGGCTTTTGCAGCCGGTGCCCTCATCACTGCCCTGACCTTCGAGTTGTTCGAGGATGCCTACGAACGCGGCGGGATCATTCGGGCCGCCATTGGCTTGATGATGGGAGCCATCGTATTCACCGCCCTCAGCGCCTTGCTGGACCGGTGGGCCCAGCCGGGGTCCAAGGCCACGCCAGCGGACGAGTTCCAAGGCAGCGCCAAGCTCGACACTGACGCAGCCGCCGCGGACAAACCCGCAGCTGTTGAGTCGACCCGTGGTGCAGCCGGACTTGCCCTCCTGGCTGCTGTCACGCTGGACGGGGTGCCCGAAAACGTCGCCTTGGGGGTTTCCCTCGGTGAAGGAACCGGCGGCTTGGCATTGCTGGCCGCCATCTTTGTGTCCAATTTCCCGGAGGCCCTGGTGGGCGCGGCCTCCATGCGGACCCAGGGCCGCTCGGCCGGAAGCATCATCGGGCTGTGGGGTGCCTGCGCAGTGCTGCTGGTTGTTGCCGTTGTGGTCGGTGCCGGACCTCTTTCAGGCACCGACCCTGAGGCGATCTCGCTGCCCTTGGCCTTTGCAGCCGGGGCCGTGATTGCATCGCTGGCGGACACTCTGATGCCGGAAGCATTCGAGCACGGCGGCCCGGCGGTGGCGCTGAGCACCGCTGCCGGGTTCGTTCTGGCGTTCGTTCTGTCCCTCGCCTAAGCAAGGCCTTCCCCCGCCTGAGGCGGCGAACTACTTGCCCAAGCCGGCTTTGCGAAGCGCCTCGGCCATGGCGGTATTAGCGGGAGCAGGTTTGGGGGCAGGAGGCCGGCCGCCGGTGCCCCGCGCACCTGAATCCCCGCCTCCGGAGTTCGGCAAAGTGCTGGTCTTGCCACTGCCGCGGTTGTCCGACTTCTGACCACCGGCGCCCCGCCCACCTGAATCCCGGCCCCCGGAGTTCCGCCCGCTGGCGTCGCGGGTCCCGCCGAAATCCCTTGCGCCGCCCGGGGTCCTCGCGCCCCCGGACGGCGACGGCTCGTCGTCGAGCCTCAACGTCAACGAGATCCGCTTCCGTTCCGGATCGGCCTCCAGCACCTTCACCCGGACCACCTGCCCGGACTTCACCACTTCACGGGGGTCGGACACGAAGCGGTTGGCCAGCGCCGAGACGTGGACCAGGCCGTCCTGGTGGACGCCGACGTCAACAAAGGCGCCAAATGCCGCGACGTTCGTGACAGTTCCCTCCAGCACCATGCCGGGCCTGAGATCGGAGATCTTCTCAATCCCCTCCAAGAAGGTGGCCGCGGCGAAGGCGGGGCGAGGATCGCGGCCTGGCTTATCCAACTCGGCCAGGATGTCCTGCACCGTGGGTAACCCGAACGTCCCATCAACAAAGGTGCGTGGATCCAGGGAGGACGCAGGTGCGGACCCGGCCGCCACCAGGATTTTCCGCGCCACCGCGTAGGCCTCCGGGTGGACACTCGACGCATCCAGCGGTTCCGCTCCCCCGGTGATCCGCAGGAACCCGGCGCACTGCTCAAACGCCTTGGCACCCAGCCGCGGTACCTTCTTCAGTTCGCTGCGCTTGGCGAAGGGCCCGTGTTCGTTCCGGTACGCCACAATGTTTTCGCTCAGCAAGGGCCCGACGCCGGCCACCCGGCTCAGCAGCGCAGGCGAGGCCGTGTTCACGTCGACCCCCACCGCGTTCACGCAGTCCTCCACCACCGCGTCCAGGCTCCGGTCCAACTTCGACGCCGTGACATCATGCTGGTACTGGCCCACACCGATGGATTTGGGATCGATCTTCACCAGTTCCGCCAGCGGATCCTGGAGCCGCCGCGCGATGGACACCGCCCCGCGCAAGGACACGTCCATGCCCGGCAGCTCAGCGGCCGCCAGCGCAGATGCCGAATACACCGACGCCCCGGCCTCGGAGACCACCAGCTTCTGTGGCTTTTGCGCAGCGGCGGGAAGCAGTTTAATCAGTTCGGCAGCGAGCTTGTCCGTTTCGCGGGACGCCGTGCCGTTGCCAATGGCCACCAGCTCCACGTGGTGCTTCTGCGCCAACCGGACCAGCGTGGCGAGCGCCTCGTCCCATTTCCGGGCCGGCGCGTGCGGGTAGACGGTGTCCGTGGCCACCACTTTGCCCGTTCCGTCCACCACGGCGACTTTCACGCCGGTCCGCAGGCCAGGATCCAGACCAAGGGTGGCGCGGTTGCCGGCGGGCGCGGCCAGGAGGACATCGCGCAGGTTGGCGGCGAAGACCCGGACGGCCTCATCCTCGGCGGCGCTGAACATGCGGCCGCGAAGATCAGCGGTCAGCCGCGCAAGCACCCGCGAGCGCCAGGCAAGCTGCGCGGTCTGCATCAGCCACGCGTCGGCGGGACGGCCACGGTCCGCAACCCCGAGGCACCTGGCCACCGCAGCCTCATAACGGGCACGCGCGGCGGCAAGGGCGTCGTCGTCGGCCGGATCTGCCTCGGCGAGGTCAAGTTCCAGCACCCCATCCTTCTCGCCGCGCAGCAACGCCAGCACGCGGTGCGAGGGCATCCCGGACGGCGCCTGGGCGAACGCAAAGTAGTCCGCGAACTTCTGGCCGTCGGCTTCCTTGCCCTTCTTCACGCGCGACACCATCCGGCCCTGGGTCCAGAGCCGTTCGCGCAGGTTGGCGGCAAGATCCGGGTCCTGCGCAACGCGTTCCACCAGGATGGAGCGGGCACCGGCGAGCGCAGCAGAGGCATCCTCAACGGCGTGCTCCGGGTTCAGGTACTTGGCCGCCTCCCGTTCCGGATCGAGGTCCGGGCGTTTCAGCAGCGCCTCGGCAAGCGGCTCCAGCCCGGCTTCGCGGGCGATCTGGGCCTTGGTGCGCCGCTTGGACTTGAACGGAAGGTAGATATCCTCCAGCCGGGACTTGGTGTCCGCAGCAAGGATCGCCGTCTGGAGTTCCGGCGTCAGCTGCCCTTGGGCAGCGATCGCCTCAAGGACGGTACGACGGCGGTCCTCCAGTTCGCGGAGGTAGCGCAGGCGCTCGTCGAGCTCGCGGAGCTGTGTATCGTCCAGCGTCCCGGTGGCTTCCTTGCGGTACCGGGCGACGAACGGGACGGTGGACCCGCCGTCGAGCAGTTCCACTGCGGCCTTCACCTGCCAGGTATGAACGGCAAGCTCAGCGGCAATCTGGGCATAGATTGCGTCGTCCGGCGTGATGGCGCCGGTTTGGGCGGGCGATGCGGGGGACGAAGGGCGCTGCGGGAGTTGAGTCACCAGAACATTTTGCCCTACTGCCCTGACGGTCTCTACCAAGGCGGGCGCTGGCGGCTTTGCCTGTCACGGCGCCCGTTGCCCCGGCTCTGCCCGGGCGGGCAGCGGAAACGGGTATTCCACTCCGGGCCGTGAAGTGCTGTAGTTGAGTTGCCGTCATCGGTAATCATTTCGAGGAAGAGGCCACCATGCGGGAACTGCTCATCGTCTTTCAGGAAGGATTCGACGAGGCCAACATCACCGTACTGGTCAACGGCAAAGAGGTCCGCCGTGACGTCGGGGTCTCCACCAACCCGCTCTTGGGCGAAGCCTTCGAAGCTTCAGTGGAACTGCCCGCAAAGGGTGCCCAGGTGGGCGTGGAAGTCACCAACCGGGGCCTCAAAGGTATCCTCAAAGTCAGCGGAAAGCCCAAAAGTCTGCTCGTCTCCATCCAGGACGGCAAGCTGGTTATGCGCGAAGGAACCGGCCGGGAAGCCTTCCTCTAAATTCCCCTAGCTATGGTCCATTCGCTGGAGTATTCTGTCATCACCGCCCAGTCCATGCGAATCTGGGCGGGCCAACTTATAGCTCAGCCAAAACAGCCGTCGGATGGCTAATTGGCGCGGGCTGCCGGAACAGCACGCCGAGCAGCCGACGACGGCGGCACCCCCCGGGTGCCGCCGTCGCCCTGTGTTGCTGCCTGGACAGCAGTTGTAGCACTTAGAAAGGCGCCACAGTCACCCGTTTTAGCCGGCGTACGCCGGGTAATCGGTGTAGCCCTTGGCGCCCTCGGTGTAGAACGTGGCGGCGTCGATAGCGTTCAGCGGAAGGCTTTCCTTCCAGCGGCGGGCCAGGTCAGGGTTCGCCAGTGCGGGGCGCCCCACCACCACAGCATCCGCGTGGCCGTCGGCTACGAGCGCCAGGGCCTCCTCGCGGGTGGTGACCACGCCAAAGCCGCTGTTCACCAGGAACGGGCCGGCGAAACGGGTCCGGAGGTCCTGCACCAACTCCCCGCTCGGTTCGTGGTGCAGGATGCTCAGGTACGCCAGATTCAGGGAAGCGATGCTGTCCACCAGGACCTCATAGGTGGCGCGGACATCTGCCGCGTCCGTTTCCGCGATGCCCTGGACGTTGTGCTCGGGTGAGATGCGGATGCCCACGCGGTTTGAGCCGACAGCGGCAACCACGGCATTGACCGTCTCGATCACGAAGCGTGCCCGGTTTTCCGGGGAACCGCCGTAGCTGTCCGAGCGGACGTTCGAGTTCGGGGCGAGGAACTCGTGGAGGAGGTAACCGTTGGCTGAGTGCAGCTCCACGCCGTCGAAACCTGCTTCAATCGCGTTGACGGCGCCGGTGACGATCTCCTGCATCACTACGGACAGTTCCCCGGTGCTCAGGGCGTGCGGCACGGGGAACGGCTGCTTACCGGACGGCGTGCGGACTTCGCCGTCGATGGCAACCGCACTCGGTCCCACGATGGTCCGGCCACCCGTGATGGCCTCGTGGGACACCCGGCCGCCGTGCATGACCTGGGCGAACATCCGGCCACCCTCTGCGTGAACGGCGTCGGTGACCTTCTTCCAACCCGCAACCTGTTCTGCATTGACCAGTCCTGGCTGCCCTGAGTAGGAGCGTCCGGCAGGGCTCGGGTAGATACCCTCGCTCACGATAAGCCCCAAGGATGCACGCTGGCGGTAATGCTCCACCACCAGCGGGCCCGGGACACCTTCTTCGCCAGTACGGATACGGGTCAGCGGCGCCATCACCAGGCGGTTAGGCAGTTCGAGCTCGCCAAGGGTCAACGGAGAAAACAGCATGCGCGGTCCTTTCGAAAATGAACGGGTTCTGCTTGGCCCAACTGCCCGGCGCCTGCAACTATTCCGGGGTGAGACGCGGATCATGGGCTGCCGGCCGCCGGCAGCCCTGGCAGGCGCCGGCACATCCCCTCGCGGGGTGGGCGTCAGCAAAATTGTCCCGGGGTCTAGCATTCTTCTACCGATCGTAGAAGAATGGCCCACATGATGTTCAACCACGCAGATGGAAACCCTGTCCTGGAACTCGATGATGAGCAGTCCTGGAAACTCCTGGAGGCCACCAAGCACGGCCGGCTGGTTGTTTCAGTGGCCGGCGAACCCGACATCTTTCCCGTGAATTATCTTGCCTCGGGACGGAAGCTTTACTTGCGGACAGCGCCGGGCAACAAGCTCGCCCAGCTGACCATCAATTCGACCGTGCTCCTGGAGACCGACGGCATTCTCGAGGACGAGGCGTGGTCGGTAGTGGTCCGGGGCACGGCACGTGTCCTGAGCAACTCCGCGGAGCTCGCCGAGGTGGAGGGCCTGGGCCTCAAAACCTGGGTGCCCACGCTGAAGGACTTCTATGTGGAGATCGAGCCCCGCTCCGTCAGCGGCCGCCACTTCGAGTTCGGCGAGCAGCCTGAGCGCGAGATCTAGGAGCTCCTGGGTCACACTCCAAGGCTGGGTCACTCCGAGGCTGGGCACTTCCAGACTGGGTGACTCCGAGGCTGGGCACTTTCAGACTGGGTCACTTCTGAGGCGGGTAACTCCCCCAGCAGGTGAATCCTAAACCGGGCAAACTCCTAGACTGGAATCATGGCGGACAAGCTCACTCCCGAGCAGCGCAGCTGGAACATGTCCCGGATCCGGGGAAAGAACACCAAGCCCGAACTGCTGGTGCGCCGCCTGCTCCACGCCAAGGGCTACCGCTACCGGTTGCACGGAAAAGCCGGCAAGGCGCGCCTGCCCGGCCGCCCAGACCTGGTGTTCGCGGGACGGCGCAAGGTCATCTTCGTCAACGGCTGCTTTTGGCACTTCCACGACTGCCGGGTGGGCCAGCACGCCCCCAAAGCCAACGCCGCCTTTTGGGAGGCTAAGCGCACCCGCACCTTGCACCGCGATGCCCACCAACGCCTTGAACTCGAAAGTGCGGGCTGGGAAGTGCTCACGGTCTGGGAGTGCGAGCTGAAGGACGGCTCGTCCCTCGAAGCCCATTTGGTGAGCTTCCTCGGTTCGCCGGCTGGTACAGCCGCTCTTGCCAGCCCCACCCCGGGCCCGGCTGGCTGAGTCAGCGGGCCGACCGAACTCAGCGGGCCGACCGAATTCAGCTGGCCGATGGAACTTGAGACAATCTTGACTCTTTGCCCCGCCGCGAATTGATGCGCGCCCGCGAGGATTGGGCTCCTGAAGGTAAACCCGCAGTCTCCTCAGGAAAGCCACATTCCTTGTGCTGAGCCGTGCCGGGTCTACGTAAGAGTCTTAGTCTGAAAGTGGACGAAATGCCCGACGGCGCCGCCCCCTTTCCGGGGTGGCACACCCCAGCGGAAAGGACAGTAATGGCTTCCTCCGACGACGCCGGGCGGCCCTTGGTTGACCAATCAGTCCTTGACCGGCTGCGGGTTGAACTCGACGAGGATGAGGGCTACAGCACTGTCTTTGTGGGCAATTTCATTGGCTACCTGCCGGTCAGGATCGACAGGCTTCGGTTGGCGTTGACCACCGGAGACCTGGACGGGGCCGTGGACGCAATCCTCAGCCTCAAAACATCCAGCCAGATGGTGGGCGCCGAACGGCTGGCGTGCTTGGCGCTGACCCTGGAACGCTCCATCCGCGAAGAGTCGCAAAGCACCGATCCCTCAGTTGCGCTGCCCCGGCTGGCCGCCACACACCTGAAACCGATCAGCCACTGCATCCGCCAAACGGTCCACCGGCTGGAGTCTCAGCGCTCCGCCGGAGCCAGCCGGTAGCCGACGCCGCGGACTGTCTGCAGCCAGCGGGGGCGCTGCGGTGAATCGCCGAGCTTCTTCCGCAGGTTTCCCATGTGGACTTCCACGGAACGTTCGTCTGCCTCGCTGATGTAACTGCCGACGTCGTAATCCTCGTCGCGGAGCCGTCGCACCAGATCCGATTTGGTCCGGACCGTCCGCCCCGCCTCGAGCAGGGCGTAAAGCAGTTCGAACTCGGTCCGGGTCAGGTTAAGTTCAGCCCCATCCACTGTGACGGACCGTGAAGCGTAGCTCAGGACCAGGCCGTTGTGGCTGTAGGTTCCGTCGCCTGAGCCGGGGGGAGCGTCCACGGGCTGGTCCGCGCCGGGAACGGCTTCCGCCGGGTCGGGGACCGACCGGGGGCGGCGCATCATGGCGGCGATCCGGGCTCGTAGCTCGCGCGGCCTGAAAGGCTTGGTGAGGTAGTCGTCCGCCCCGGATTCCAGCCCGATCAGCGTGTCCAGCTCATCCGCGCGGGCCGTGAGCATCACGATGTAGGCATCGGAGAACTCACGGATCTGGCGTGACACCTCAAATCCGTCGATGTCCGGCAGCCCGAGGTCGAGGGTGATGACGTCAGGATTCAACGTCTTTGCGGCCAGGACCCCTTCGATGCCACTGCTGGCAACGGTCACCTCAAATCCCGCCTGGGTCAGGACCGTGCGTACAAGTTCGCGGATATCCTGATCATCCTCGATGACCAGCCCCACTCGTGCTTCACTCATCCCAGCCCCCTCAGCCACCTTGACAACGTCAGAAGTATAGCCCGCTGCCGATATCCTGCTGGTATGCGTCTCCCTATCGTCCCATCTCAGGCCCGAATTCATGCGTGACTCTGCTGTGCCGCGTGCTGTGGGCTGGCTGAAAGCGTTCCGCCGGCCTTTCCACGAGAACACCCTGACATCCCGGGTGGTCCTCAGCCAGGCACCGCTGTCCGTCACGGCCCTCTTTACGGCGTTCCTGGTGTTGGCGTTTTTCCCCGGCGTTTTCGAAAACCCCTTGTTTGTGGCGTTTTTGGTCTCCCAGCTGGTCATTACGGCGTTGTGTTTCCTGGTTCCCTGGGACCGGCTGCCGTTCACCAGCTTCCTTGTCCTTCCGTTGTTGGATTTCGTGTCCATCGGGTTGGGGCGGGAGGGTGGCCAGGACAGCCTGACAGGCATCAGCCTCCTCGCCGCGTTCCCCGTCATCTGGCTTTGCGCTTCGGGTTATTACCCGCGGACTGCCCGGTTGCTGTCCTTCGTGGGGCCGCTGGCAATCATCTGGGTTCCCCTCTTCGCGCGCGGGGACGTGTCCGGCCCGAGCCTTGCCAAAGCCCTGCTCATTCCGCTGATGATGCTGGGGATCGGAGTCTCTGTCAGCGTCCTGACGCAGAGCATGATGCGCCAGCAGCGGACCCTGGAGGAGAAGGACCAGCAGCTTCAGGCGGGCCTGGAAAAGTCCATGCGCCAGGAAGCGCTCCTCAACACCATCCTGGATACCGTGCACACTGGGGTCCTCGCCGTGGATGCCGGCGGGAACGACATCCTGATGAACCGGAAGCAGCGGGCCAATCACATCCTGGCCACGCCCCAGGACATCCCCGATCCGAACGAGTCCCAACTGCTGGTGTTCGCGGCGGACCGCACCACTCCGGTCCCTGTTGGGGACAGGCCGGTGCGCCGGGCTGTGCTCGGTGAGACGTTTACCGACTACCTGGTTTGGCTCGGTGCCGGGCCTCAGCAGCGGGCCATCAGCACCTCGGCCCGGGCTATGAAGGACGCCGACGGGAAGTTCGCGGGATCGGTGATCGTCTTCAGCGATGTGACGGACCTGGTGGATGCTCTGGCAGCCAAGGACGATTTTGTCTCCAGCGTCTCGCACGAGTTCAGGACACCCCTGACCTCGATTCTCGGCTACGTGGAACTGCTCCTGGCCGATGGACCGGACGAGGAACGGCAGCAGCCCCTGGAGATCATCAAGCGGAACTCGGAGCGGCTGCTCACCTTGGTCTCTGACCTTCTGGCCAGCAGGAACGGCCAACTGCTGGTGAAGCCGTACGCTGTGGACGTGGCTGACCTGGTGCGGGCCAGTGTGTCCGCCGCGCAGCCCAGGGCCGACTCCTCCGGGGTGGTCCTGGAGACGGACATTCCCGCGCAGCTGGAGGCCCACGTTGACGGCCCGCGCATCTCCCAGGTGCTGGACAACCTGGTTTCCAATGCGATCAAATACTCGCCCGACGGCGGCAACGTGGTGATTGCCCTGGTGCAGGAGGACGGCCACCTCAAGTGCCAGGTCCGGGATACCGGCATGGGCATGGCCCCTGCTGACCAGGCCGAGGTCTTTACCAAGTTCTTCCGGACCTCCAACGTCCGCCGGACAGCCATTCCCGGCGTGGGACTGGGGTTGCCCATCAGCAAGGCGATTGTGGAGGCCCACGGCGGAACCATCGAGGTGGAAAGCAAGCTGGGCCAAGGCACCACCTTCACGTTCCGGGTGCCCGTCTAGGCTTAGCACCAAGCCCGGCGCTTCCAGGGGCGGTGCCAGCGGGGTTTAGCGGGCGGCCCGGACCACTTCTCCCCACGACTGCCGCGCCAGATCGCCGATGGCAGCCAAAATTTCCGACGGCGGCCGCGAAAGGTCCAGCGGAAATTCGACGACGTCGATGTCGGTGTTCAGGATGCGCCGCAGTTTGACCTCTCCCGCACCTGCGTAGACCAGCCAGGCGGTGGGCACTTTCAGGGCGGTGCAGTACGCGAGCATCTGGTAATGGTCCGCAGTCAGGGACGCGCCCAGATCCGCCGCGGCCTTGTACTTCGCGTCATAGACCACCACTGGACGGCCGCCCAGCAGGTGCACTGCGTCCGGCCGCACGGAGAGCCGGTCCGAATCCCTGACAGCCTCACTCAGCAGTGCGTTGTACTGCAGCCGCATCTCCCCCGGGTATGCGGCCATCGCCTCGCGGAGGGCGGTGCCGACGAAATCCACAAACACCTGCTCCATGTCCACCACAAACGCGGCCGTCTGCTGTTTTCCTTCCCCTGCTTCAGCGGAGGCCTTGCGCAGGATCAGTTCAGCCAGGCGCAGGACCGCGTGGTAACGGACGTTCTTCCTGCTGGGCGTCCACGGCGGTGGCGGGGCTCCGGCCGGAAGGCGGGTGACGGCGTCGAGCTTTCCCTTGAGTTGCCGGAGGCGGCTCAGGACTTCGGGCCGGACCCGCGGGACCTGGCCCATGCGCTCGAGCGCGGCCCGCAGGACGCGGTTTTCGGCGATGTCCTCCGTGAACTCGTCGTAGGAGACTTCGAGCGGGACCAGCATGCCGGGGCGGCGGGAAATCTGGTCCGAAATCCGGATGCGGCCTTTCACTGTCCGCAGCGACTCGTCCACCGTGAGGTAGCCCTGCAGCACCCCGCGGCCCAAAGCACGCTCTGCCAGCTGGGCGAGGGATTCGGCCAGCGCGCTCCAGAGTTCACGGTCCTCGGCAGCGGCCACGGAATCCGGACGGAAGCCTTGCTCGCCGGCATAGCCGAGCAGGAACAGCAGCCTGCTCAGGCCCAGCCGGTCCTTGGGCCGCACATCCAGCTGGAGCGTGGAGGTGCGGACTGAACCCACCTTCCCCACGGGCTCGATGCGGTACAGGCCCATGCCCATCGGCGACGCCTTGGCCAGGCCGCTGGAGTTCACGAACGCCGCGGTGGCGGAATCCAGGCGCTCCACGATCCCGCCGGACAGCTCGTCCAGGACCAGGTGCCGGGCAGCTGGGGCCGCCCGAGCCGGCTGCCCAGCCTGGCCAGACTGGCCACGTGACGACACGGGCTTTCCGGCCGGCGCTTTGCTGCTCGCAGCGCCCTGCGACGGCTCGTGGGCAGGCTTAGCCGGCAGCAAGGCGTCCCAGCAACTGGTCCAAGCCGAACCGTTCCTCAAGCTGGGCCCGCTTCAGCTGGCCGTGATAGTGCTCCTCCAGCAGCGGCATCAGCTCGTATTTCCAGATCCGGCGCAGGCCGGCGGGTGTCTGCGCGGCGGGCTTCATGAAGTAGGACGGGCCGATCATCAGGTCCCGGTCCCATTCGTCGATGGCAGCGTTCAGCGCATCCAGCAACAACGCCGGTGTGGTGTCCAGCTGCCTGGCCTGGAGGAAGCGCAGCAGCGAACCCTTCACCGGTTCGGTCTGCGGATGCAGCTCGATGAAGGCGAAGCGGCGGCGGATGGCTGCGTCCATCATGGCGATGGAGCGGTCCGCCGTGTTCATGGTGCCGACGATGTAGAGGTTGTCAGGCAGCGTGAACGGCTCGTTGGGGCTGTACTGCAGGTAGATCCGGTCATCGCGGTATTCGAGCAGGAAGTACAGCTCGCCGAACACCTTGGCCAGGTTGGCGCGGTTCATTTCGTCGATGATCAGGAAGTAGGGCTTGCTTTCGTTCCCGGGCTTGGCTGCTTCCTCGGCCAGCCGGCGCAGCGGCCCGGCCACGAGCTTGAAGGACACCTGGCCCTCATCCGTTTTGTCCGGCCGGTACCCTTCGAAGAAATCCTCGTAGGCGTACGACGGATGGAACTGGACCAGTTTCACCCGTTCGTCGGTGCTGTCATCGGCAAGCTCAGCGGCGAGGTGCTTGGCCAGGTAGGTCTTACCGGTCCCGGGCGGGCCGTACAGGACCAGTTGCCTGTTCTCCTCCAGCAGCTCCGCGATCTCCTGCAGCGGTTCGAGGTCCATGTGGAGCGAATCCGCGAAGCCGCGGCTGAGCGGGCGGAAGCCCTCGTGGACCGGGACAACCTCGACGGCGGCGGTGGCGGGGTCGTCGTCGTCCGGTTCCGCCTCGGCGGGCACGAGCGACTGGAGTGCCTGCACCACTTTGGTGACGTCAACGATGATTCCAGGCGTGGCCAGCTGCCGCTGGACGTGCCGGGGCAGGTCCGCGGTGGTGTGGGCGTCGTCAAACCAGCGGACCTTGCGGCGCATCCGGCGGTTGTCCTCATTGTGTTCCGGTTCGCCGAGCACCACACCGAGCCGGACGGCGCCGGCGTGCTGGCAGAGGACGAGGTCGCCGGGCTTCATCACCGTCAGGAAGGCGAAGACGGCCGTTTTGGTGTCCTCCCGTTCCACGTAACCCAGGTGCTTGTAGTCCTCGTCCACGGCATGCTGGACCAGCCCGGCAGTCACACCAGGGTCCAGGAAGCGGAGATGCTCGACGTCGAGCGTTACCTTCTCCTCGGCCTGCCAGGCGGCGAGGAGCTCGGTGTTGTCGCTGTGGGTCCGGAGCAGCCAGGCCCGGCGGCCTGGGTCCCCCACCTTGCGCCACTGGCTGACCAGCTGGCGGGCGTACCAGTCAATCCGCTGGCCGGCCTGCTCATCCAGGTGCAGCCGGATACGGTGGATGTCCGCGGTGATGTCCGGGTCAGTGTCACCCTTGGCGCCGCCCACCAGGGAGGCAAAGGCGTCCCTGATCTCCTGGCGTTCCACGTCCGCCACCACCGGCTCAAAGAAGCTGGGCCAGGCAAGGTATTCGATGCTGCGGCGGATGGCCGGCTGATCCCCGGGGGTGGCTGCAGCGAGCTGGTGGAATTTCTGCGGATCCTTCAGGGCCTTGGCGATGGTGGAAGGCGGCTGCTGGTCCACGTGCTGGACAAACCGGCACAGCCACTTCAGATGGTCCCAAATGGTCCAGTTGAACTCAGCCGTCCGGTCCCTGATCACGCCGTGGTCCGTCATGCCCTTGTAGAGTTCCTCGGGCAGCTCCAGCGGCGGCTCCAGCCAGGACGCAGCTTCAGCGACGCGGGCACGCTTGACCTTGAGCGACTTGACCTCGTGGGCCAGCGGCAGCGACTGCAGGAAGAGCAGCTCAATGGCCAATTGCTTGGCTTCCCGGGAGGCGTCCTCGAGGTTCTGCCGGAGGTTGGTCATCATGGGCGCCTTGGCATCCGGGACTCCCTTCTCCAGGCGTGCCAGCAGCTCCGCGGCGGCGTCCGCTGTCCAGGTGAGGGTCTTGCCGTCCAGGGCGGACGGCTTGCCCTGGAGGCCCGGTCCGAGCACAAACCAGGCAGCGTCCTCGATCTCCTGGGAGATACCGGGGGCGCGGGCCATCACAGGTTTGGGGCTTGGAGTCATGGCTTCAAATTTACAGGCTCAAGCTGGGTGCCTGCTCCAAAGCACGTGGCTATGTGGACTCCGGAAGATGGCTGCGCCGGGTGCGCGCCTGAAAGCTATGTGGCAGCTCCAGGCCTCTTGCGGCCCAGGACGAAGTAGCCGATTGGCCCAATGAAATTGATCAGGGACGCAGCCCGCCAGGCCGCCTTCGGACCGTTGATTTGAGCTGCCGGGCGGCGCGAGATGTCACGCTGGGCGGCCACCATCAAGGACATCTGCACGATCCCTATCGCCACAAAAGAGGCCCGCGCACCCGGGGACATCTCTTTCCAGGTTTTTTTGCGCTGCTTGGGGACCTTGTGTTGCTGGGGTTTCTTGGCCATGACCAACGCTCCTTTGATAGACATCTTCAGTTTCCAGTGTGCGCCAAGCCTGGCGCAACGGGCTAAAGACCCGCCTGCAACGGCCCCGGGGGACCTGGAAGCAGGGCTGGCAGGCTTTATTTCCGGTGTTGCGAAGCGGGATCAGACAACAAACGGCACCATCCGCTCCTTCTGCTCCGGAGTGAGGCGCAGGACCCGCCCGGTGGCCTCGTCCACGAAGGCGAGGTGGCTGCTGGCCCGGACGCAGTCCTCCCGCGTGACGGGATCCTGGACCACGTAGTGAATGTCGAAGCTGGCGCCCTTCACGGCGCCTATCCACACCTGCACCACGGCCGGGATGTTGCGGTATTCGAGGGTCTTGACGTAACGGATCCGGTGGTCCACCACCAGGGCCAGGACCCCGTCAGGGACGTCGTTGAAGAGGGACACTTCCGGTTCGATCCCGGGCAGGCCTGCACCGCGGGGCGGGCCAAACGCGGCAATCCGCGCCTCTTCGAGCATGCGGACGATCTGGACGTTGTTGATGTGCCCATAGGCGTCCATGTCGCCCCAGCGCATCGGGATCAGGACCTCGATGCGCCGGGGAGCTGTGCCCTGCAGATCAGTGCCCTGCGGAGCTGTGGGCTGCGGAGCTGTGGGCTGCGGATCCGTGCCCTGGGAATCGGACGGGTCCGCCTGCACGCTCAGCTGTGTACCGCCGTCGAATCATCAACCACGGATTCTTCCACGTTGGAACCGGCGAACTGCGACATGTACAGCCGGTAGTACGCGCCCTCGGCGGCCAGCAACGTCTTGTGGTTGCCCTGCTCCACGATCTTGCCGTTCTCCATCACCAGGATGGTGTCGGCGTCGCGGATGGTGGAAAGGCGGTGCGCGATTACAAAGCTTGTCCGGTCCGTCCGCAGCGCCGCCATGGCCTTCTGGACCAGGAGTTCGGTGCGGGTGTCCACGGAGCTGGTGGCCTCGTCCAGGATGAGCAGCGACGGGTTGGCCACAAACGCGCGGGCGATGGTGATCAGCTGCTTTTCACCGGCGCTGACGTTGTTGCCTTCTTCGTCGATGACGGTGTTGTAGCCCTCGGGCAGGGCGCGGACAAAACGGTCCACGAAGGTGGCCTTTGCGGCCGCCATGATCTGTTCCTCGCTGGCGTCCAGGTTGCCGTACCGGATGTTGTCGTAGATGGAGCCGCCAAACAGCCAGGCATCCTGCAGAACCATACCCACCTTGGAGCGGAGCTCGGCCCGGCTCAGGTGCGTCACGTCCACGCCGTCCAGCGTGATGGCCCCTGAGTTGAGCTCGTAGAAGCGCATCACCAGGTTCACCAGGGTGGTCTTGCCGGCTCCCGTGGGGCCAACGATTGCCACAGTGTGCCCTGGTTCGGCGGTGAAGGAGAGGTTTTCGATCAGCGGCTTGTCCTCGGTGTAGCTGAACGTGACGTCCTGGAATTCGACATGCCCGTCGGTCTTGGCCGGTAGGTGCTCGGTGGCAGTCTCCGAATCCTGCTCATCGGCGTCAAGGAACTCGAAAACGCGCTCGGAGGAGGCCACACCGGACTGCAGCATGTTGGCCATCCCGGCCATCTGCCCCAGCGGCTGGGTGAATTCGCGTGAGTACTGGATGAAGGCGGTGGCGTCGCCGAGGGACATGGAGCCGGAGGCAACACGCAGGCCGCCCACCACGGCGATGCCCACGTAGCTGAGGTAGGAGACGAACTGCATCACCGGGAAGATGATGCCGGAGACGAACTGGGCGCCGAAGCTGGCCTTGTACAGTTCCTCGTTGCGTTCCTCGAAGCGTGCCAGCATGTCGGCGTCGCGGCCGAAGACCCGCACGAGGTCATGCCCCGAGAAGGATTCCTCGATCTGGCCGTTCAGGGCACCGGTGTTCTTCCATTGCGCGGCGAAGAGCTTCTGGCTGCGCGAACCAATGATGCCGGCGGCAACGCCGGAGAGCGGCAGCGCGATCAGGGCGATGAGCGCGAGCTGCCAGGAGACGATGAACATCATGATGACAATGCCGATGACGGTCAGGAGGGAGCTGATCAGCTGGGCGAAGGCCTGCTGGAGAGCCTGCTGGACGTTGTCGACGTCGTTCGTTACCCGGGACAGCACGTCCCCGCGCTGGCGGGTGTCGAAGTAGTTAAGCGGAAGCCGGTTCAGCTTCTTTTCGGTGTCGTCGCGGAGCCTGCGGATCACCTTCATGACAATCCGGTTCAGCACATAGCCCTGCAGCCACAGGAAGATGTTGGCCACAAAGTACATGACCAGGACGATCGCGATCAGGACGGAGAGTTTTTGGAAGTCGATCCCGGTGCCGGGCACCAATTCCATCTTCGCGATCATGTCCGCGAAGTTGTCCTGCCCCTGCTGGCGCAGGCCCGCCACGAACTCGTCCTTGCTTGCGCCTGCGGGCAGCTGCTTTCCCACCACACCGCCGAAGATCACGTCCATTGCCTGGCCCAGGATCTTGGGCGCGATGACGTTCAGGACCACGGAAACGATGACCAGGGCAACCACGGCGTAGATGCCGATCGCTTCGGGTTTCAGCAGCCCCATCAAACGCTTCGCGGAAGGCCAGAAGTGCTCTGCCTTCTTGGCAGGCACCCCGCCGAACATGTCGCCGTCGGCCTCGGAGGGCTTGTACTCCTCCTCAACGAAGTCGTCGTCGAGGAGCTCTGGTGTTGCCTCGGTTCCGGGGGTCACATCCGTGCCCTGCTCCGCGGCCAGTGTTGCGTCCTTCTTGCGGGCGCTCATGCCATTTCCTCCACGCTCAGCTGGGATTCGACGATTTCCTGGTAGGTGGGTGAGGTTTCCAGGAGTTCCTCATGGGTTCCGCGGTCCACGATCCGGCCGTTGTCCAGGACCAGGATCTGGTCTGCTTCGGTGATGGTGGAGATCCGCTGCGCCACGATGATCACGGTGGCGTCGGCGGTGGTTTTTTTCAGTGCAGTGCGCAGCCGGGCGTCGGTGGCAACGTCCAGTGCGGAAAAGGAATCGTCGAAAAGGTACACCTTGGGTTTGGTGACCAGCGCGCGGGCGATGCACAGCCGTTGCCGCTGTCCGCCGGAGACGTTGGTCCCGCCCTGGGCGATCCGGGCGTTTAGTCCGTTCTTCTTTTCGCGGACGAAGTCTCCGCCCTGGGCCACTTCCAGTGCGTCCCAAAGTTCCTGGTCCGTGGCTTCGGTCTTGCCGAAACGAAGGTTGTGCTCGATGGTGCCAGAGAACAGGTACGGCCTCTGCGGCACCATCGCTACCCGCTTGGTGATCTCGGCCCGGTCAAGGTTGGCGACGGACACGCCGTCCAGGAGAACCTCACCCTCGGCGATGTCATACAGGCGCGGCAGCAGGGACAGCAGCGAGGTCTTTCCCGCACCGGTGGAACCGATGATGGCCACAGTCTCCCCCGGCTTGGCAGTAAAGCTGATGTTGCTCAGCACCGGCGACTCGGCACCGGGGTAGGCAAAGCTGACGTTCCGGTATTCCACCACGCCGGCAAGGGCGGCAGGGGCCTCGGGCCGTTCGGGATCGTGGATGGACGGTTCGACGTCGAGCACTTCACCGATGCGGTCCGCACACACTGAGGCGCGCGGGATCATCATGGCCATGAACGTGCCCATCATCACCGCCATGAGGATCTGCAGCAGGTACTGCAGGAACGCGGTCAGTGCGCCCACCTGCATCTCACCGGAATCCACACGCTGCCCGCCGAACCACAGCACTGCGGCCGTCGACAGGTGCAGGATCATGCCAATGGCGGGGAACATCAGGACAAAAAGGGCCCCGATCTTCAGCGAAACATCAGTCAGTTCCTTGTTGGCCACCCCGAAGCGCTCGGTCTCGAAGGGTTCGCGGACGAATGCCCGGACCACCCTGATACCAATGATCTGCTCACGCAGGACGGCATTGATGCGGTCGATCTTCTTCTGCATGGAGCGGAACAGCGGCATCAGCCGCACCACCAGGTAGCCCACCACCACCAGGAGCACAGGCACCGAGACCCAGACGAGCCAGGACAGGCTAAGGTCCTCGCGCAGGGCCATGATGATGCCGCCGATGCACATGATAGGCGTGGCAACCATGAAGTTCAGGCCCATCAGCACCAGCATCTGTACCTGTTGGACGTCATTGGTGCCGCGGGTGATCAGGGTGGGCGCCCCGAACATGTTTACGTCCTTGGCCGAGAAACTGGTGACCTTGCGGAACACCCCCCGGCGGAGGTCCCGGCCCACAGCCATGGCCGTCTTGGAGCCGTAGTAGACCCCTGCGATGGCTGTGCCCACCTGGACAAAGGCCACCAGGAGCATCAGGCCGCCGGTCCGCCAGATGAAATCCGTGTCCCCGCGGGAAACGCCCTCATCGATGATCTGTGCGTTGAGGCTGGGCAGGTACAGCGCCGCGATGGTGGACGCGAGCTGGAACGCGACGACGGCAACGATGTATGGCATATACGGCTTGGAATAGCGCCGTATCAGGGTGAAGAGCATGCCCACGGGTCCTTAAGGGAGAGAGCGCGAATTAGTGAGTCCAAGTAGTAGCAGCCGGGGCTGACATTCCAGACGGTCCCCACTCTACGAAATAGTGCGGCGCCGCGTAACATCGGCAGGCAAAAGTTCATCGGAAAGCCTGAAGCGGGTGGAAAATGAGGCCCGGTTCCCCATCGGGTAACCGGGCCTCACGTGACCAGCAGCGCGCCTCTTACTTGTTCGCCGAGGCAAGCTCCGCCGTCGAGCGTTCAGAGTCTGCGCCAGACTGAAGATCACGCACGTCCGGCTCCACGTCCACGGTGCGCCGCAGCGGGCGTTCCTTGATGAACAGCACGGAGACCAGGGCGATGACGGCCACCACGGCGGAGATGAGGAACACCTCGGCGGTGGCGTCACCGTAGGCGGCGCGCATGATCTCGCGGACCGGGGCGGGCATGTCCACCAGGTCCATGCTTGCTCCGGCCGTGCCGCCGGCCACCGGGATGCCGGCAGCGTTGAGGCCCTCGGTGGCGAGTTGGCTGACCCGGCTGCTCAGGACCGCTCCCAGTACTGCCACGCCGATCGCGCCGCCTACCGAGCGGAAGAAGGCCACTGAGGCGCTGGCCGTTCCGATGTCCGACGCCCGCACGGTGTTCTGGACTGCCAGCACCAGGTTCTGCATCAGCATGCCCAGGCCCACGCCCAGGATTGCCGTGAAGATCCCGGCCTGCCACAGTTCGGTGGTGTGGTCCATGGTGCCGGCCAGGCCCAGTCCGCCGATCAGCAGGACGGACCCGCCGATCAGGTACCTCTTCCACTTTCCCGTGCGGCTGATCAGCAGGCCGGAGACCACGGAGCCTGTCAGGTTGCCGGCGATCATGGGAAGTGTCAGCAGGCCGGCCTCGGTGGGCGAGGCGCCGCGGGCCACCTGGAAGTACTGGCCCAGGAAAGTGGTGGAACCGAACATGGCCACACCCACGGCCACGGAGGCCAGGATGGCCAGGGCGGTGGTGCGCTCGGAGATGATCTTGAGCGGGATGATGGGCTGTTCCACTTTGGCTTCGACCAGCACCAGCAGGGCCAGGAGCACCACGCCGCCGCCCACCATGGCGGCTGACTGCCAGGAAACCCAGCCGTAGTAGGCGGGGTTGCCGGCGAAGGAGACCCAGATGAGCAGCAGGCTGACGCCGGAGGTCAGCAGGATGGAGCCCAGCCAGTCGATCTTGGCGGGGCGTTTGATGTGCTGGATCTTCAGGGTTACCTGAAGCAGGATCAAGGCAACCACGGCCAGCGGCACGCAGACGAAAAACGTCCAGCGCCAGCCGAGCGGGCTGTCCACGATGAAGCCGCCCAGCAGCGGGCCGCCGGCGGTGCCAACGGCCATCACGCCGCCCATGTAGCCGGAGTATTTGCCGCGGTCCCGGGGCGGGATCATGGTGCCGATGATGGCCTGGGACAGGGCCGTAAGGCCGCCCATCGCAACACCCTGGATGACGCGGGCGGTGAGCAGCAGCGGGATGGTTTCGGACAGTCCGGCCATGACCGATCCGGCCACAAAGATGACAATGCTCAGCTGGACCAGGACCTTTTTGTTGAAGAGGTCAGCCAGCTTGCCCCAGAGCGGGGTGGTGACGGCGTTGGCCAGGAGCGCGGCCGTGATCACCCAGGCGAAATCGGTCTGGGTGCCGTGGAGATCGGACATGATGGTGGGCAGCGCGTTCGCAACGATGGTGCTGCTGAGGATGGCGGTGAAGAAGGCCGCCAGGAGCCCGGTGAGGGCCTCCATGATTTGGCGGTGGGTCATCACCACGGGAGGTGCAGTAGCAGGTGGATTCGACATGTCAGTGCTCCTGGAGTGTCTTGGTCATCGTGTGGGGACCGGCCGCCGTTGCCCGGGCTGAGAGTTTGAGGGAATCCGTGAGCCGCGCCAGGGTCCGCGCGGTTTCTTCGGCATCGTCCTGGCTCCAGCTGCTGAGGTAGTCCTGCAAGGTGGCTGCGCGGAGCTCCTCGATCTGGCGGAGCTTCTCCACTCCGGCCGGCGACAAAGCAACCAGCTGGGCCCGGCCGTCGCAGGGATCCTGCCGCCTGGTGACGTAGCCCTGCATTTCGAGATCAGCGATGTGGCGGCTGAGGACGGGGGCGCTGACGCCCAGCCGTTCTGCCAGGTGGGTGGCGCGGGATTCGCCCTCCCCCACAAACCGCAGGACGCCCTGCACCGCCACGCCCGTATCCATACCGCGGAAACTCGCGTTCGCCACGTACCGGACCACGCGCTGGAGGTCGAAAATGCGGGAGACAAGATCCGCAGCAGTGTCTGGCGCAACGGCCATGATTGAACCCTCCTTTTTGCTTGCCTCAGGCAACTATATAGAAAAATGGTTGCTTTAGGAAACTAACAAGCTGGAATGGCCCTTAAACGCCAAGCGCGGACCTGCAGCCAATAGACCCGTTTCGGGGGTTATCAGCTGCCGGTCCGCGCTGTTTACGAAGCGGCTTTCTCAGCCGTCCAGGTGGGTGGGGCCGAACATTTTGAGCAGGGTTTCAACGACGACGACGTTGGGGCCGTCGGCGGCGAAGCCCGCCCTGAGCGCGTCCCCCACGTCCTCGGGGGCCACCCGGGTGGCCGGGACGCCGAATGCTTCGGCGAGTTTGACGAAGTCGGGGCGCGCCAACTCGGTGGCCGTGGCTTTGCCGAACGCACCCACCATGTACTCGCGCAGGATGCCGTAGCCGCCGTCGTCCACGATCAGCCACGTGACCGGCACGTTGTGCTGCTTCGCCGTGGCAAGTTCGGAGATGGAGTACATGGATGAACCGTCGCCGGAAACTGCAAGGACCCTGCCGGGTTTGCCCACTGTTTCCAGGCCAACGGCACCGCCGATTGCGGCCGGGAAACCGTACCCCAGGCCGCCGGCACCCTGGGCCGAGTGGAATTGGCCGTCCCGGGCATCCCAGCAGCTCCAGCCCCAATACGCCGCAATGGTCATGTCCCAGAAGGTCTGCATGTCCGCGGGGACTGCCTCCCGGATGTCGGCCATAAACTTCAGTTCCTTGCCCAGGTCCTGCGCTTCCAGCCGCGCTTTCACCTTGGCCAGGGAATCCTTCACCAGGGTCTCGGGCGTGGCTCCATGCCAGTTGGGTTTGGTTCCCGGTACTGCCTGAAGTGCCGCATCCAGGGCGGCGAGCGCCTGGCCTGCGTCGGCGCGGATGCCCAGGCCCGGGCTGTTGGATTCGAGCACGCGCGGTTCGGCGTCGATCTGGATGATCCGGCCGCGCGGCTCGAACGTGAAGTAGTTGGACGTGACCTCGCCCAGGGAGGAGCCGATCACAATCAGGACGTCGGCATCTTCCAGGAGGTCCGTCATGTGGCGGTCCTCGATCCAGGACTGCAGGGACAGTTCGTGGTTCCAGGGGAATGCCCCGTTGCCGCCAGGTGTGCAGATGACCGGCGCGCGAAGCTTCTCGGCGATGGCGAGCAGGGACCTCTCGGCCCGGCCACGGCGCGTACCGCCGCCCGCGATGATGGCCGGACGTTCCGCCGTCGCAAGCCATTTCACTGCCTCGCGGACCAGCTCCACGCGGGGCGGGTTGTCCGCCGCTTCGGCGAGCGCGTCCTCAACCGGCGGGACCATGATGGGATCCAGCAGCACGTTCTGCGGGATTTCCAGCCAGACGGGCCCCTGCGGGGAGGAGATGGCCTCGGTCCAGGCATCCTGGATGGCCGACGGGATACCGGAGGCGTGCTGGATCAGGCGCTGGCTCTTGGTGACGTTGGCGGCCGAGGCCTTCTGGTCATCGAGCTGGTGGAGCATGCCTTTGCGGCGGGCCCCCAGCCCGTCGAGCGGGATCTGGCTGGCCACCACAACCATGGGCACACCCGTTGCGTAGGCCTCCTGCAGGCCGGCCAGGGACGTCAGTGCGCCTGGCCCGGTGGAGAGGAACAGGACGCCCACTTCACCGGTAGCGCGCGAATAGCCGTCAGCTGCGAAGGCTGAGTTATTCTCCACGCGGGAGGAAACGAAATGCAGGTTCCCGCGGCCCATGGCATCGAACAGGCCCAGCGCGTGCTGGCCCGGAATGCCGAAGACCGTCTTGGCCCCCAGGGCTTCGAGGGTCTCGACGACGAGATCCCCGCCGTTGCGAACGTCGGTGCCTTTGGTGGGAGCTGCTGTGCCCGGATCGAAGTCAATCATGATTTGCTACTCCTTGATTCCAGCGGCGATTCCAGCCGCGAAGCCGGCAGGCTGGCGGATCTGCTGGCCGAGGGCCTGGGCGGCGTAGCCGTTGGCTGCGCCGAACCTGTCCCCCGGAACAGCATTGTCCGCCATCAGGGTGACCAGTTCATAGGCAACATGGCTCGCTGCCACCCCGGTGATTTCGGCGTGATCGTAGGCAGGGGCCACTTCGACGATGTCGGCGCCCACCAGGTTCATGCCGCGGAAGCCTCGGATGATTTCCAGGAGTTCGCGGCTGGTGATGCCGCCGGCCTCGGGGGTTCCGGTGCCCGGGGCGTGGGCCGGGTCCAGGACGTCGATGTCCACGGAGATGTAGAGCGGGCGGTTGCCGATCCGGTCGCGGACCTTGGCCACGGTCTCGAGGACGCCCTGGTAGTAGACGTCTGCGGAGGTGACGATGCCGAACCCGAAGCGGTGATCGTCGTCGAGGTCCTTCTTGCCGTAGAGCGGGCCGCGGGTGCCGATGTGGCTGATGGCCTCGGTGTCCAGGATGCCTTCTTCCACGGCCCGGCGGAACGGGGTGCCGTGGGTGTATTCGGCGCCGAAGTAGGTGTCCCAGGTGTCCAGGTGGGCGTCGAAGTGGAGCATGGCGATGGGGCCACCCGCCCGTTCGGCCGCCGCACGGAGCAGAGGCAGGGCGATGGTGTGGTCCCCGCCCAGGGTCACCAGTTTGCTGCCGGCCGCCGTCAGGTCCAGGGCGTTCTGCTGGATGGCCTCAATGGCCTCGTTGATGTTGAACGGATTGACCGCCATGTCACCGGCGTCGGCAACCTGGATGTTCTCGAACGGGCTGACATCCCAGGCCGGGTTGTACGGGCGGAGCAGGCGGCTCGCTTCACGGACATGATTGGCACCGAACCGCGCGCCTGGACGGTAGGAGACACCGGAATCGAACGGCACGCCCACCACCGTCACATCAGCCTTGGCCACCTGGTCCAGGCGGGGCAGGCGGGCATACGTGGCGGCGCCGGCGTAACGCGGGATGCGGGATGAATCGATCGGACCAAGATTGCCGTTGGCTTCGATGCGCAGCTCTTTCACGGTGAGCCTCTCCTTTGAGATTGATCGGCGGGTGTGACACCCATCATACGCAGAAGTTTCGCAATGTGCACCAAATGTTTACACCGGAACGGCGCCGGGGCCGCGCAACCTACCCGGGCCCGGCAACCTAGATGCTGGCGGCAACTTACCGGCTGGCGGCGGGCACCAGGACCCAGAGCACTTCCACCGGCTCGTCGGTGGGGTTGGCCCAGGTGTGCGGTTCGCGTCCGGGGAACGTCACGGTATCGCCGGTGCTGAGTTCGTATTCCTCGTTGGTGAGGATCAGGCGGATCTGGCCCTTGATCACGTGGAGCACGTCAACATCGCAGTCCACGGCGTACAGTTCGGATTCGCCGCGGCCGTGGGGTGCAATGACCGCCTGGATGATCTGGACGCGCCGTTCGGACCGCGCCGTCAGCAGCCGTTCCACAATTCCTTCGCCGCCAAGCGAGATTTTTGGCCCCGCACCTTTTTTGGTCAGGTGCGTTTCCGGGGCCATAAACAGGTCACCGATGGAGATGGAGAGCACCTGGCACAGGGTCACCAGCGAGGCCACGGACGGCGAGGTAAGGTCCCGCTCCACGCGGCTGAGGAATCCCTTGGTCAGCCCGGTAGCGTCTGCCACCTGCTCGATGGTCAGCCGCTGCGACTGCCGGGCGGCACGGATCCGGGAACCGATGGCAACCGGGGTGTTGCTCGGCTCAACTGGCAGTGCCTTCATGTGCGAACCTTTCGTGGCCGGTGGTCCAGCCCCATCTCTGGAGCAATACTAATGGCCAGCAGCCCGCGAAAAGCGGCCGGCCGCGTCGTACAAGATCATGTGGCGTAGCAACGTTGACTGTTACGCCGGTCACAGAATATGCTTGCGGACAACAAATGTTGCCTGTCAGGCAATTATTGGCTTTTTGTTCCCCTTTCACTCCGCAAGAGCAGCAGAATACCGGCTCCCTCCGGGCAGGCCCACCGGTTCACGCACGCTGCACCTCAGCTCCAGGAGCCCCCAACATGGATCCAAATTTCGTCAACATCGCCATCGTGGTGGTGTATCTCATCGCAATGCTGGCCTTCGGCTGGTGGGGCAAGTCCCGCACCCGGAACAACAGCGACTTCCTCGTGGCAGGGCGCCGCCTCGGCCCGTTCCTCTACACAGGCACCATGGCCGCCGTGGTCCTCGGCGGGGCCTCCACCGTGGGCGGTGTAGGACTCGGCTACAAGTTCGGCATCTCCGGCATGTGGCTTGTGGTTGCCATCGGCGCCGGCGTGCTGCTGCTGAGCCTGCTCTTCGCGGGCACCATCCAGCGGCTGAAGATCTACACGGTCTCCCAAATGCTCACCCTGCGCTACGGCAGCAAGGCGACGCAGACCTCCGGCATCGTGATGCTGGCCTACACGCTGATGCTGTGCGCCACCTCCACCGGCGCCTACGCCACCATCTTCGTGGTCCTCTTCGGCTGGGAGCGCTGGCTGGCCATCGCCATCGGCGGGGCCATCGTCCTGGTCTACTCCACGATCGGCGGCATGTGGTCCATCACCCTGGCCGACCAGGTGCAGTTCGTCATCAAAACGGTAGGCATCTTCCTCCTGATGCTCCCCTTCACCCTGAACGCTGCCGGCGGGCTGGACGGTATCCGCGGCCGTGTGGATGCAAGCTTCTTCCAGTGGGACGGCATCGGCGTGCAGACCATCATCACGTACTTCGTGGTCTACACCCTTGGCCTGCTGATCGGCCAGGACATCTGGCAGCGCGTGTTCACGGCCAAAAATCCGGGCGTGGCACGCTGGGGCGGCGCCACTGCCGGCATCTACTGCATCCTGTACGGCGTGGCCGGGGCACTGATCGGCCTGGGAGCCAAAGTTGCCCTGCCTGATATCGACGTCGCCACCGGCGGCAAGGACGTTGTCTACGCCGAGGTAGCCCAGAACCTGCTCCCGATCGGCATCGGCGGGCTGGTCCTTGCCGCAGCCGTGGCCGCCATGATGTCCACCGCTTCCGGCGCCCTGATCGCCGCGGCAACCGTGGCGCGCGCCGATGTCCTGCCGTTCGTCGCAAGCTGGTTCGGCAAGGACATTAACACCGGGGACACCGACAACCCCGAGCATGACGTCAAGGCCAACCGCATGTGGGTCCTCGGACTCGGGGTCGTGGCCATCCTGATCGCCATCATCACCAAGGACGTCGTGGCTGCCCTCACCATCGCCTACGACATCCTGGTGGGCGGCCTGCTCGTGGCAATTCTGGGTGGTCTGGTGTGGAAGCGCGGAACCGGCCTCGCCGCTGCCGCCTCCATGGCCGTGGGTTCAGTGGTCACGCTCGGCACCATGATTGTGCTGGAAATCAACGCGGAGGTTCCGCTGGACGGCGTCTTCGCCAACGAACCGATCTACTTCGGCCTGCTCAGTTCGGCCGTGGTTTACGTGGCGGTCTCGCTGCTGACTAAGCCCACGGATCCCCAGGTCATGCGCAACTGGGTCCGGCGCGTCGCCGGCAAGGACAACGAAGAAGTACCGGTAGCAGTTCCCGCACCGTAGCGCGGAGCAGGCAGCACACCAGCAGGAAGTACGACGGCGGCACCCGCGTTCGCTTTTCAGCGAACCCCGGGTGCCGCCGTCGTCCGTTCTGCGTGAGGCGCGTCACCGGACCTTCATGCCGGTTCCGCTCCTATTCAATACCGCGGAATTCGTCCTCATCCAGCGGAACCAGCCGTTCCTCGGCGTCGACCTTGACCGGGGGCGTTGGAACGATGACCTCTTCGGCATCGAGGAACTCGTCCTCCGCGTCCCAATCGTCCTCGTCAACCGGAATGTCCTCGGCATAGTCGTAAGCGGGGTCCGATTCAACTGATTCAAGGTGCGGCAGGTCCGGGTGCTCTCCGGTGGTGTTCATAGTCCAACCTCCGATTATTCGCCTGTGACATGCTCTTGCGGCCGGGCGGTGGCGGGCGCCCACACCTTCATAACAGCACCGCGGGAATGTGGGGTCAAGGGCCGGACGGCCTTCAGCGGTGGACCCACGGGAGCAGGGAATATTAAGGGGAGCCGAAAATTGCGAGTGAGGTTTGCCAGCCGAAAATCCGCGGATTTCCGCGGTAGGCTGGTCACTGCAATGGGGCCGAACCATGCCCTATCCAGCACAGGAGCCTTCGTGACTCAGCACGCCAAACCCAGCCGCGCCCACCCCTCCGCGGACCCCCACCCGTCTGCACCGCAGCCCTCTGCAGCAGACATCCGCCGGTGGCGCCAGTACCTCGCAGACGAACGCGCCGAGGCCGCCGTCTACCGCGACCTGGCCCAGAACCGCGTCGGTGAAGAGCGGGACATCCTCCTGGCCCTCGCCGACGCAGAAGGCCGCCATGAAGCCCATTGGCTGAAACTCCTGGGCGAGAACGCCCAGAAGTCCCGGCCCGCATCGCTGCGGAGCCAGCTGCTCGGCTTCCTTGCCCGCCACTTCGGTTCGGTGTTCGTTCTTGCCCTGGCCCAGCGCGCCGAAGGCCGCTCCCCCTATTCCCGGGAACCCAACGCCACTGACGCGATGGCGGCCGACGAACAGATCCACGAGGAAGTGGTCCGCGGCCTGGCCACCCGTGGCCGGAACCGGCTTGCCGGCACCTTCCGCGCCGCCGTGTTCGGCGCCAACGACGGCCTGGTCAGCAACCTCTCACTGGTCATGGGCATGGCCGCCTCCGGGGTCTCCAGCGGCGTGGTGCTGCTCAGCGGCATCGCCGGGCTCCTGGCCGGTGCCATGTCCATGGGCGCCGGCGAGTTTGTTTCGGTGCGTTCCCAGCGAGAACTCCTGGCCGCCACCAGGCCCACGCAGATCACGCTGGCCGCCGCACCCAAACTCGATCTTGAACACAACGAACTGCTGCTGGTGTACCTGGCCCGGGGCATGTCCCGGGAGGCCGCCGAACACCGCGTGGCAGAACGCACCGGACTGCTGGCCTGCGACTGCGATCCCAGCCTGTCCCTGCAGCCTGAACTGCCCGAAGCCGCCGACCAGCATGAGGCGGTGGGCACCGCGTGGGGCGCAGCGCTCTCCAGCTTCTGCTTCTTCGCCTCCGGCGCCATTGTGCCCATCCTGCCGTTCCTGTTCGGCATGACGGGTGTGGCCGCGCTGGTGGTGGCTGGCGTCCTGGTGGGCCTGGCGTTGCTGGTGACCGGCGGAATCGTGGGCCTGCTGTCCGGCACGTCGCCGCTGACGCGCGGGCTGCGCCAGCTGGCGATTGGCCTGGGGGCCGCCGGCGTCACGTACCTGCTGGGCCTGGCCTTCGGCACCGTGGTGGGTTAGTGGACGCGGGACCACCGCGCCCTTCCGACGGGGGCCCTTCCGACGGGAGCCACTCCGGCGGGCGCCGCTCCAACAGGCTTCGCTCCGACGGGAGTCCCCGGCGGTGCGGCGGGATTGTCCGCAATTTCCTTGTGCTGACGGCCATCGGTGCCTCGGCGTTCCTGGTGGCAGGGTTTCTTTACGGTGATCCGCGCATCATGGGCCTGCTGGACGTCCGGATCGGCCCGGGCCTGCAGCCAGGCCAACCCGGCGCCGGCCAACCCGCCGGGGGCCAGTCCGGAACGGGCGAATCCGGAACGCCGGAGCCCGGCACTGCTGGGCGGGCGGGCAGGAGCGCTGAAGCCCCGCCGCCGGGGATGGAGGAAGAGGGAGCTCCGCTTGGCAGCCCGGAGTCTCCGGTGCTGGGGAGCGATTCCTACGGTTTCCTCGCGGTCAATGGCGACGGCACTCCGGTGGGGTACTCCCCCTGTCGGCCGCTGCATTATGTGGTCAACGCCGAACTTGCCCCAGCCGGCGCGCAGCAGCTGGTTCCGGACGCCATTGACACCATTTCCCGGGCCACCGGCATTCAGTTCATTTATGACGGGGCCACCACCGAGCAGCCGTCCGGGCAGCGGGATCCGTACCAGCCTGATGCCTACGGTGACCGGTGGGCTCCCCTGCTCATCGCCTGGACCACCCCCGAGGTTGCCCCGCAGCTTAAGGGCAAGGTGATCGGTACCGGCGGGAGCACCCATTACAGCTTCGACGACGGCCCCAAGACCTTCGTCACCGGCAGCCTGGAACTGGACGCCTTGCAGATCACCGAGGACCTGCGGCAGCCGGACGGGAAGCTGTACGCCACCGCAGTGATCCTGCACGAACTTAGCCATGTGATGGGACTGGAGCACGTGGACGATCCCAGGCAGCTGATGTACCCCGAGATCGGCAGCCCCGAGGGACTCGCGGCGGGCGATCTCAACGGATTGTACGAGCTCAGCAAAGCCCAGTGCCGCAAGGATTTGTAGCTCTCCTGAGGCGTTGTTCAGAGCGGTCAGGCCCTACCCGCCCATGACCGCGAGGGCCTCCTCCACGCTGTCCACCAGGAAGATCCTGTCCTCCATGGCGCGTCCGGCGGCCAGTTTCTGAAGGATGGGCCACGCCGGGCACTCCTCCTCCCAGTGCCGCTTTCCCACCAGCACCATGGGCGTGACGGCTTCGCGGGCGCTGTAATAGTTCTCGCACGCGTCCTGGAAGATTTCCTGCACGGTACCGGCCGCTCCCGGCAGGAAGATGATCCCACCGTCGCAGACCTCCAACAGGATTGCCTCCCGCACCGCGTTGGCGAAGTACTTGGCGATGTGCGTGGCGAAGTAATTCGGCGGCTCGTGTCCATAAAACCAGGTGGGGATCCCCAGCGACGGCGTTCCATTCGGGAAACGCTCGACGACGGCGGCAGCCGCCCGCGCCCACGCGGACACGGAGGGGCGGAACCCCGGGACGGAACCGAGCCCGGCGAGCGCCGCAGCCACCTCGGCTTCCGGGAAGCCGCTCAGGTACGCGCCCAGGTTCGCAGCCTCCATGGCACCCGGCCCGCCACCGGTCGCGACAACCCGCCCGCTGCGGGCAAGCAGCCTGCCCAACGCCGCGGCCTGGCCAAATCCCTCGCTGCCGCGCTGCGCCGCGTGGCCGCCCATCACCCCCACCACGGTCCGGCCGGCGAAAACATCCGAGCGGAGGAACTCCTCCAGTGCGTCCCCTATCGCGTGATCGTGCAATGCCGACGCCAGGGTGGACTCCAGCTGGTGGCGCTGCCCGGGCTGGATGCTCCACTGGTACACCAGCGCGTCCGGGAGTTCCTCATACGGTGAATTTTCCAGGCCGGTATACAGCTCCTGCGGTGTGTACAGCTGCGCCCGGTAGGGATCGAACGGAACTCCTTCGAGGCGTGGAAATATCAGTGCGCCCCGCCGGCGGATCCGGTCCTCGACCCCCGGATCGAACGTGCAGCCCAGGAATATGGCGCCTCCCACGTCCAGGGTGTCCAGCGCGGCCTGCCGGCCACGGAGGTCCAGGGACTGGGCATGCCAGCCGTGCATGGCCACTGCCCCGGCGCGCACCAGCCGGTCGAAGCTGTCAAGGCTTTCGATTTCAAGGGTGCGCGGGCTGTGGCCGCGGCTGGCGGTGAGGTCCACCATGGCTGTTAGCCGTTCACTTCGGCGGTGCCCGTCAGGTGGTGATCCAACCGGGCAAGGGTTTCCTCGATGCTGACCGGGTGGCGGCGCAGGTACCCGGCAAGCCGCAGGAAGAATTTGCCGCGGACTGCCCGGGCGTCCCACTGCTCGGTGACTTTGGTCCCGGCGGTTCCATCGGCGGCGGTGGCTGGTTCCAGGATGTAGCGCCAAACGTGGCCGTAGAAGTGGCGCCACGCGATCCGCCGGCCTTCCTCAAATTCGCAGACCGTATTGAGGATCTTGTAATCCACCTTGACGTTCATCTCCATGCCGAACTTCGCTCCGGCGGACAACCTCTCCGGGCCGCGCGGCTGGGCGCCTTTGACCGTGCCGGAGCCATCGATAACGCTGTGCATCGCAGGGGTGGCGAGGATTTCAAAGATCGCTTCGGGGGTGGCCGCGATGAAGCGCTCACGGGAGACGAGGTATCGGTTAGTCATTCCCCCAGCCTAAAGGCAGGCCCCCCCGGCCGGCGGGACGGATACCCTCATGAGACCTTCGTGCGCATGTCCGGACATGTTTCTCCGTTGCCATCGGCACGGGCTTGCGGCTCCCTTGACGGCCGCCAGCCTGCTGATATCATCGATTCAGAAGTATGTCCTATCAAGCGAACATATGCAGACCAGTACCTTCACAAGAGGTGCCGGCCGGGCAACGCGTGGAACCTGAGGAAAGATTCAGTGACGAACCAACTCGGCCTCATCATCGACCGGTCCTCCCCTGTCCCCCTGTACCACCAGGTGGTCCAGGGGATTGAGGCAGCCATCCACAGTGGCATCCTGGAACCTGGCAGCAGGCTGGACAACGAGATCGACCTTGCCGCCCAGCTCAACCTGTCCAGGCCCACCATGCGCAAGGCCATGGATGAGCTGGTCCGCTCCGGGCTTCTGGTGCGCAAGCGCGGCGTCGGGACTCAGGTGGTCTCCAGCCAGGTCCGGCGGCCTTTGGAGCTTTCCAGCCTGTTCGACGATCTCACCAACAACGGCAAAAAACCCACCACCGAGGTGCTGAGCTTCTCGCATGGGGAGGCAGACGCAGCCACGTTGGCCACCTTGGAGATCCCCGCAGGATCCACGGTCTACCACTTCACCCGGCTGCGCAAGGTCGGCGGGAAACCACTGGCGCTGATGGAGAACTGGGTCCGGGACGATATCGTCGCCATCGACGAAGCAACCCTCGCAGCCGAAGGGCTTTACGCCATCCTGCGCCGGGGCGGCGTCAACTTCCGGCTCGCCACGCAACGGATAGGCGCAGTGATCGCCAACGAATTCCAGGCAGGCCTTCTCGACGCACCCGTGAACTCGGCACTGGTCACCATGGAGCGCACCGCCACGGACGATACAGGCCGCCGGGTGGAAACAGGCCACCACGTTTACCGCGCCGATTCCTACAGCTTTGAAATGACACTCGTACAGCGCTAACGCAAGGAAAAATCCATGGCCAACTGGGTCTACCCCCTGGGCACCGCCGCCGACGCCGGCTGGGACATCTCACTCGGAACTTCCGATTCATCACTGGCCGTGGACGGCTGGGCCCACACCGGCCTGAAGGTGGCCACCCTGGCCGCCGGCGCCGCCGTCGTCCTTCCTGCAGCGGGTGAGGAACGCATCATCGTTCCCCTCAGCGGCTCGTTCACTGCAACTGTCGACGGCGACGATTACCGGCTGGGCGGGCGGGCTTCGGTTTTCCACGGCCCCAGTGATGTGCTCTACACGGGGACGGGAAAGGCCGTCACCATCAGATCGGCCGACGGCGGCAGGGTGGCGGTTGCCACCGCTCCCGCCAGCGCGTGGTACCCCACCCGGCTGGTCACCGCCGCCGAAACCCCCGTGGAACTCCGCGGCGCCGGCAACTGCTCACGCCAGGTCCACAACTTCGGGACCCCTGCTGCGCTGGAAGCTGACCGGTTCATAGTCTGTGAGGTGCTCACTCCCGCCGGCAACTGGTCCTCCTATCCCCCGCACAAGCACGATGAGGAGAAGGACGGGGAAACCCAGCTCGAAGAGATCTATTACTTCGAGACCCGGGTGGCCGACGGCTCCGGGGCTCCGGCCGACGCCGATGCGATCGGGTACCAGCGCGTGTACGCCTCGGACGAGCGTCCCATTGATGTCGCAGCAGAGGTCCGAACCGGCGATGTTGTGCTGGTTCCGTACGGCTGGCACGGCCCTGCCATGGCCGCTCCCGGCTACGACCTGTACTACCTCAACGTCATGGCAGGCCCAGGCCCGGTCCGTGAATGGCTGATCAGCGATGACCCCCACCACGGCTGGGTGCGGCAGAGCTGGGACGGCCAGGACGTGGACCCCCGCCTGCCGTTCGGCGCCTGATTCGTCGGTGAACCAAAAAGCTCCCCTCCGGAATGTAACCTCCGGAGGGGAGCTTTTCTGTGGAGCGTCAGACGGCCTGCTCGGCGGCAAGCGCTACCCTGACCGGAACCCCGCTCGCCAGCGACTCCTGCGCGGCATCCGCCACCCGTGAAGCGGCGACGGCGTCCTCCGGCGTGCAGGGGTTCGCCCGCCGGCCGAGGACCAGCTCAACAAAGGCTGCCATTTCCGAGCGGTAGGCCGCGTCGAATCGTTCAGCGAAGGTCTTATGGGACTCGCCCGCGGGGAACCTGACGCCCTGCTCGGCTGATGTCAGGGCGGATTTTTCGTCGAGGCCGACCATCAGGGAACCCTTGGAGCCCTGGATCTCGAGGCGGACGTCATGGCCGGCCCCGTTGTAGCGGCTGGCAGACACAGTGCCCACGGTGCCGTCGTCGAACGTGATCACAGCCAGCGCCGTGTCCACGTCGCCCACCGCGCCGATGGCGGGATCGCCGTTGTTGGAACCGCGGGCGTAGACCTCCACGATTTCGCGCCCGGTCAGCCAGCGCAGGATGTCGAAATCGTGGACCGAGCAGTCGCGGAACAGCCCGCCGGAGGTGGCCAGGAATTCCACCGGCGGCGGCGTCATGTCACAGGTGACGGCCCGCAGCGAGTGGATCCAGCCGAGCTCCCCGGCCTGGTAGGCACGCTTCGCTTCCAGGTACCCGGAGTCAAAGCGGCGCTGGTGGCCGATCTGGACCACGCCGTCCTTGGCGCGGATGTGCTCCAGGACGGGCAGGGAATCGGCCACATTCATGGCCACGGGCTTTTCGCAGAAAACGGGAATACCTGCGTCCACGCCCGCCCGGATCAGTTCCGGGTGGGTGGCTGTTCCGGTGGCGATGACCAGCCCCTGGATGCCGGAGGCGATCAGGGCATCCACCGAGGGCAGGAATTCTGCGCCGAGGCCCGCCGCTACCGTGCGGGCGTGGTCTTCGGCGACGTCGGTCAGCCGCAGTTGGACACCGATGCCCTGGGCCGCGAATTCCGTGTTGAGCGCTGCGATGTTGTTGGCGTGCATCACGCCGATCCGGCCCACGCCAACCAGTCCGAGAATGGTATTTTTCATAGTTTGTCCTCTGCATAGACGGTAAAGGCGGTTCGGAAGGCTTCCAGCGCCGCCAGGTCGTCGCCGCTGGACCACGCCTCCATGCCGACGGTTCCCTCATAGCCGGCGGCTGCGAGCGCCCGGGCCACGGCCGCGTAGTTGATTTCGCCGGTGCCGGGCTCGCAGCGGCCGGGAACGTCGGCCACCTGGATCTCGCCGATGTGCGGCAGCGCCGTGCGTATGAGCTCGATCAGGTTCCCCTCCCCCAACTGTGCGTGATAGAGGTCCAGCATGAGTTTCACGTTGGGGTGGGCCACCGCTTCCACGAGGGCCAGGGTGTCCTTGGCACGGGCCAGCGGAATGCCCGGATGGTCCAGCACCGTGTTGAGGTTTTCCAGGCAGAACGTGAGGCCGTGCTTCTCACCGAGCACACCAAGGCGTTCCAGGGTCCGTGCACCGGTGATCCACATTTTGCCAGTGGAGCGGTAGGCGGGCCGCGCTGCCTTCCCGTCGATGAGCTCCGCGGAGTGGACCACCATCCGGCTGACGCCGAGTTCCAACGCTGTGGGAATCAGTGTTTCAGCGGTCCGCACCACGTCGTCGGCTGTGTCCGGGTCCACCAGGCTGCCGGAGGTGTAGCCGGTCATCGAGGAAAAGACGGCGCCGGTGGCTTTGAGCGCGGCGATGTCCTTATTCCTCGAGTCCCAGAGTTCGACGTCGAAACCCGCTTGGTGGATCCGCCGCACCCGCTCGGTGAACGGCAGCCCCGTAAACACCATTTCGGCGCACACGGCCAGCCGCATCAGACGGCCGCCTTCTGGGCCACAGCAACCGGACCGCCGTGCTGGACGGATTCTATGCACGCCAGCGCCATGGCGAGGGCACGCCTGGCGTCGGCGGCCCCCGGGGTGAGGGTCTGCGCGCCCGACGGCGGCTGGTCGCCGTCGCGGTGCGCGCGGACCGCCGCGGTGAAGTCAACGAGTTCGTCGGTGTAGGCATCCCGGAACAGCTCAACGTTGAGCCGTGGCGTATCGGCGGACAGGCCTTCGGCGGTGTACCTCACCGCTGCCGTTTCAGTGGGGCGTCCCGCCTGGACCATACCCTTGGAGCCGAATACTTCTCCCCTGACGTCATAGCCGTAGAGTGCGCTGAAGTTCGCCTCCGCCACCGCCAGGGCTCCGTTGCTGTAGCGGATGGTGACCACTGCCGTGTCCAGGAATCCCTGGTCGCGGAGGGCCGGTTCCACGAGCGCGTCCGCGGCGGCATAAACCTCCACCGGCTCCGCGCCTTCGTTGAACCAATTCAGGGTGTCGAAATCGTGGATCAGGGTTTCCAGGAAAATGGTCCAGGCAGGAATCCGGGCTGCGTGTCCGATGCTCCCGGTGCCCGGGTCCCTGGTCAGCGAGCGCAGGAGCTGCGGCGTCCCGACCACGCCGTTGGCCAGGTCCTTCTTGGCAGACTGGAAGTCAGCGGCGTAGCGGCGGTTGAATCCGATCTGGAAGTGGATCCCCGCCGTTTCCACGGCGCGGAGGGCGGCGTCGAGTTCGTCGAGGTTCTGCGCACCGGGTTTCTCGCAGAACACATGTTTGCCCGCCGCGGCGGCCTGGGCGATCAGGGACGCGTGGAACCGTGCCGGGCTGGCGATGATCACGGCGTCGATGTCCGGATCAGCCAGGATGTCCGCGGCGTCAGCGGTGACCTTCGCTGCACCAAGGCCGGCCGCCACGGAGGCTGCGGAGTCCAGGTTGGGATCTGCGACGGCGGCCAGGACGGCACCGGGAATCCTGCGGGCAATGCTTTCGCCGTGGAATGCCCCCATCCACCCGGAGCCGATGAGGCCCAGCCGCACCGGGGCGGGCATTTCGGTGGAACGCTGTTCGATGTAGGCCATGGGCCAGGTCCTTTCGATAGTCAGTACAACAATTGATCAGGCGGAACCGCTGTGTTCGCCCGGGAACTCAATGCCGAGCTGCCGCCGGATTTCATCGGCAGCTTCAATGGTCCTGAGGGAGGAAGCGAGCAGCCGCTGCGGGGCTTCAGTTTGACCGGCAGCGATGGCGCGGGCCACCGCCGCCGCTTCATGGTGCAGGCCCTCGAAGTGGCCGCCGGCTGGTTCGTCGTGGCGGAGCCGCCTGCCGTCGGGGAACCGGATTTCAAATCCTCCGGGCATGTTGAAGGGGCCGTCGATGGTCAAGGTGGCAGCGGAGCCCACGATGGTTGCTGCCGTGGGCGTGAAATTGTGGAGTTGGGTGTTCATCACGGCCTGGCTTCCGCCGGGGAATTCCATGATGGCGGAGAGCTGGGCATTGACCCCCGATTCGTGCTGCTGGCCCGCGGCGTGGAGCTGGTCAGGCGAGCCCAGGACCTCGGTGATGAGTGCCAGCGGGTAGGTTCCCAAATCCAGCAGCGGGCCGCCGGCCAGGGCCGGATCAAAGATGCGATGGCTGCGGTCGAAGTACTCGCCGTATTCGGCGAGGACAGTGGTCACGGTCCCCAGCACGCCGTCGTCGAGCACTTGCTTGATTACGTCGAATTTGGGCAGGAAGAAGCTCCACATTGCCTCGGCGGCGAAAACCCCGGCAGCTGTGGCCCGGGCGGCGATATCCCGCGCCTGCGCCGCGTTGAGGCCGATGGGTTTCTCGATCAGGACATGTTTGCCCGCGCCGAGGGCGAGCAGGGCGGCGCTGTGGTGGACGTTGTGGGGCGTGCAGACGTACACGATGTCGACGTCGGGAGACTCCGCCAACTCCTCGTAGCTCCCGTAGGCGGCGGGCACACCGAAAGTACCGGCAAACGCCTTGGAGCGGGCCAGGGAACGTGAGCCGACGGCGGCGATCACCTGGTTTGTGTGGGCCTGCACCGATTCCGTGAAGCGCTCGGCAATCCACCCCGGGCCCATGATCCCCCACCGCAGGGAGGGTGCGTCCCGTGAGTCCGGCACACGTGCTGCCGGCAGGGAGGTCAGGGGCATCTAGTAGATCACTTTCGTGAAGGCTCCATCACTGTGGAGCGAGCGAATCATGGCCTGGGCAACCTGCGATGCCTTCAGGCCGTCTTCTGCGGTGGCGAGCGGCGCGGGTTCGCCGCGGCGGAGCGCCGAAATCCAGGCCTGGAGCTGCAGGCGGTAGGCGTCGGCGAAGCGCGGGCGCCAGTCAGCGGGGATATCGGAGCGGTGCTGCCCCTCCTGGTGGATGGCCAGGGCGGCGGGTTCCGGCAGGGCGGCGGTGCCGTATTCCGACACGATCTCGCACGCGGTGGTGTAGCCGTACCGGGCGTTGAGGAAGAGTTCCAGGGTGGCAAGGGTGCCGTCTGCTGCGCGCAGCAGCATGAAGGAGGGGTCCATCAGATCGCCGGTGCTGTGCCGGGAACTGCGTCCCGCTTGCCAGGAGACCTCGGTGATGGGAGAGCCAAGCAGCCAGGGGATGATGTCCAACTCGTGGATGGCCGAATTGGTGATGGCGGATTCGGAGCTTGCACCCGGCCCTGAGGATGCCGTCCGGCTGATGCAGTGCACCTGCAGGGGCTCGCCCTGGCTGCGTGCCTGGGTGGCTTCCCGCAGCGCGGCGTACCCGGGATCGAAGCGCCGCATGAATCCCATGGAGAGCAGCCGGGCCCCGGTTGCGGCAAGGATGTCGGCTTCGGCTTCCACCACTTCGCGGCTCTCCAGGAGCGTCGGCGCCAACGGTTTTTCACACAGCACTGGAGTCATCGCTTCAAAGCATTCAAGGACCAGGCCGGCGTGGGTATCGTCATGCGAGGCAATGACGACGGCGTCAACCTCACTTGAGTCGATGAGCTCGGAGGGGTCGGTGGTGATGCGTGCCGACGGCGGCGCCGCTGCCGCCGCACGTCCGGCGTCGAGGTCTGCCACGAAGGTGACTTCAGCCCCGCTGATGGTGGTGGAGAGGTTCCTGATGTGGTCTGCGCCCATGACACCGGCGCCGATAACGCCAACCCGGATCGGCATGTTGTCTTCCCGTCTGTTTCCTCGTGGCCTGGCCGGCCTTTATTTGTGCCATGACAGGGCGGGAGGGGCCCTCCGGTCATTCCGGCGGGCCCCGACGCTGTCCGTCTGCATGGGTGCGGGCCTACACGTGCCGTGGGCTGCTTTCCCGTGAAGCTTCGGCGACGTCGGCAACGTCCGCGACTTCCGCCTTGACTTCCTTGACGATGTCGCCGTGGCCACCGAGCTGTTCGAGCTCGTGGGCGAGCTCCGCCAGCTCCGCGCCGCCGGCCATCTGTGCGGTGAGCTCGTCCAGGGTGATGTCCTTCTTGTCGTAGTAGCCGATCGACTTGCCGCGCTTGAGCAGCAGGAACCGGTCACCGACGGGGAAGGCGTGGTGCGGGTTGTGGGTGATGAAGATGACCCCCAGCCCACGGTCGCGGGCCTGCAGGATGTAGCGGAGGACCACACCGGACTGCTTCACGCCCAGTGCCGCCGTCGGTTCATCCAGAATCAGGACCTTCGCACCGAAGTACACAGCGCGGGCGATCGCGACACACTGGCGCTCACCGCCGGAGAGCTGGCCGATGGGCTGCTCCACGTCCCGGAGATCGATGCCCATCTCGGCGAGTTCCTTTTTGGTGATGTCCTTCATCTTTTCAACGTCCATGCTCTTGAACGGGCCGAAGCCGGACGTCAGTTCGGAGCCAAGGAAGAAGTTGCGCCAGATCGGCATCAGGGGCACAACGGCAAGGTCCTGGTAGACGGTGGCGATACCGACGTCGAGGGCGTCCCGGGGCGAGCTGAACTTCCGTTCCTCACCCATGATGTTCAATACCCCGGCGTCGTGCTGGTGCAGCCCGGCGATGATCTTGATCAGCGTGGACTTGCCCGCACCGTTGTCACCGAGGACGCAGGTGACGCGGCCGTTGTCCACGGCCATGGTGACATCGGACAGGGCAACGATGTTGCCGTAGTGCTTGCCTACTCCCTCAAGTGAGAGCAGGTGCACGGGGGTGTGGGTGAGCGGGTCCCGTTCATTCTGCAACAGGGTCTGCTGGTCAATCTGCTTGGCATTCATTCCGGGCCCCTTACTTGAGTTCCGCGCGGCGTTTGACGATGAGGTTGACGATGGTGGCCAGCAGCAACATCAGGCCCAGGAAGAACTTGAACCAGTCCGGGTTCCACTGGGCGTAGACGATGCCCTTGTTGGCCATGCCGAAGATGAACGCGCCGATCGCGCCGCCGATCGCTGAACCGTAGCCGCCGGTCAGGAGGCACCCGCCGATCACTGCGGCGATGATGTAGAGGAACTCGTTGCCCACGCCTTCGCCGGACTGGACCGTGTCGAAGGCGAAGAGGTTGTGCATGCCCAGGATCCAGCCGCAGAAGCCCACTCCCATGAACAGGCCGATCTTGGTGGCCTTGACCGGGACACCAACGGCGCGGGCGGCGTTTTCGTCCCCACCGACGGCGAAGATCCAGTTACCCACCCGGGTCCGCATCAGCACCCAGGTTGCCACAGCGACGAGCGCAATCCAGATGAAAACCGTGATGTTGACGTCGATCCCGCCGATCTTCACTGAAGACGCGAAGACCGCACGGGCGGCAGCGAAGCCGTCCATGTCCGAAATCGAGGGGGAAGACACGCCGCCGCCGATCATGCGGGTCAGGCCGAGGTTCAGGCCGGTGAGCATCAGGAAGGTAGCGAGGGTGACGATGAAGCTGGGCAGTTTGGTCTTCATCAGGATCCAGCCGTTGATGAAGCCGATGGCCAGGGAGACCACCAGGGCCAGGGCTACCCCCACCCAGATGTTCGTGCTGAAGTACCAGCTGAACATCGATGCCGTCAGTGCGGAGCTGATCACCGCAACACCAGTGGAAAGGTCAAACTCACCGCCGATCATAAGCAGCGATACCCCGACGGCCATGATGCCAATGGTGGAGCTGCCGTACAGCACTGTGGCAAAAGACGCCGGCTGGAGGAAGGTCTGGGAGACCACGGCAAAGAAGATGAACAGGACGATTGCGCCGACGAGGGCGCCGACCTCCGGGCGGCCGAGGAGCTTCTGGAGGGGGTTGCGTTTGCCGATTCGTTCATCGGCGACGGGGAGGGGGGACTTGGATAGTGTCTGGGTCATGGGGTTCTCCTGCTAGGGCGGGTTCCGGAGCCCGAGGACTCCGGAACCCGGCTCAGAGCATCCTTAGCGGATGCCTTCCTTGGCGAATTTGAGGACGTCAGGAGCTGCTGCCTGATCGATGATCGACGGACCTGTCAGGACCGGCAGTCCGCCACCCACGTGGTAGCCGCCGCGCTTGACCTGCCACAGGGCGTCGATGGCGCCGTAGCCCTGAAGCCATGGCTGCTGGTCAACGGTGAAGGCCACCTTGCCGTCGATGATCGCCTGGGCAAGGTCACCGTTCATGTCGAAGGAGGCAACCTTGACTTTGTCCTGCAGTCCCAGGGCTTCCACCGCTTTGTTGATGGTGAGGGTGAACGGTGCGCCGAGGCCGATGATCGCGTCTGCGTCCGGGGTGGCCTGGAGCTTTGCAGTCACGGTGGAGGAAACCTGGGTCATGTCGGTTCCCTGGACGAACAGGTTTTCGGTGGCAGGGATCTTCGTTTTGACGCCTGCGCAGCGGGAATCGAGGGCGACGTTTCCCTGTTCCATGATCACGCAGATGGGGCGCTTGGCTCCGAGTGCGGCGAGCTTCTCGCCAACGGCTGCGCCAGCCAGGTTTTCGTCGGAACCGAAGTGGGTGAAGGCCCCCACGTCACCCCAGACATCCGCACCGGAGTTGAGGCTGACAACCGGGATTCCAGCGTCGGTGGCCTTCTTCAGGACATCCTTGAGCGCATCCGGTTTGGCCAGCGTCACGGCGATGCCGCTCACCTTCTGGTCAATGGCCTGCTGGATCAGCTGGGCCTGGCGTCCGCCTTCGGGATCTGAGGTGTAGAGCAGTTCCACGTTGTCTTTCGCGGCTGCCTCTTCAGCACCTTTGCGGAGGATGTCCCAGAAGGTATCGCCCGGGGCTGCATGGGTGACCAGCGCAATCTTGATCCGTTCAGTCGTGGCCACCTGGCCGCCGCCTGCACCGCCGCCGGTCTCCTCGGACTTGCCGCCGGTGCTTGAACATGCACTGAGGGCCAGCATCGGGACAACCGCTGCTACCAGTGCCGCCTTACGCCAAGAGAGTTTTACCACTGTGAATCTCCTTTGATTTCAGCTCCGGGCTGCCACTTTGCAGCCGCCGGAATATCGCCTATATCGATCATGGTGATCCAGCGCACAGATGTCAATACTTTGTCCTGACATTAGGATGTAAACACGTAAATTTCGACGGCGTCACAGCCAGTAGACGCCTCGATGGAACCGGCCCGCCATGCGCCAGGAATGATCGGCGGCAGGCTGACGACTCCCAGCACCGCAACAACGCGGGGTCACTTCCCTCCCAATAACCGACCGTTATTGGGCGGGAAGTGACCCCGCGTTGCTGGTGGACGGCAATGGGCAGTTCCGCGGTGGTCTGCGGAACTGCCCATTCGTTTCTCGAAGAGAACTGGTTCAGACGGTGAGGGTTTTGGTGCTTTCCGGCTTCACTCCTGCGATGTTCTTGAAGTAATGCTCCAGGTCCTCGAGGCTCTTGTCCTTGGTCTCAGGAACGAATCTGGCGGCGAACAGGATGGCACCAACGCCCAGGACCGCAAAGACGAAGAACGTGTTGGAGAGCCCTATCGCCGCGAGCAGCTGCGGGAACCCGAAGCCGACCAGGAAGTTCACGATCCAGAGCACAAAGGCAGAGGCCCCCATGCCGAGACCGCGCATTTTCAGCGGGAAGATCTCAGACAGCATCAGCCATGTCACAGGCGAGATGGCACCCTGCTGGAACGCAAGGAAGGTGACGGTCAGAGCCAGAATTACAAAGCCCCGCCCGGTCCCTTCCGGCAGGACCAGGGAGAAAATGCCGATCAGGAGCAGGGCGCTGGTGGTGCCGATCTGGCCTGTGATAAGCATTTTTCGCCGGCCCACCTTGCCCAGGAGCCAGATGCCCACGAAGGTGGCCACAACCGAGATAATGCCGTTGGCGATGTTGGCGGTCAGTGCAGCCTCGCGCCCAAAACCTGATTGGGCGAGAATCTGGGTGCCGTAGTACATGATCGAGTTCACGCCGGTGATCTGCTGAATGACGGCCAGGCCGATGCCAACCACGAAAATCCGCCGCAGCCAGGGAATACCAAGGTCTTTCCACGAGCCCATCTTGGACTTGTAGTCCTCCACGGCCATCGCTTTGACTTCCTCGAACTCGGCCCGGGCTTCCTCCTGGGAACGGATGCGCCGGAGCACGCTGAGCGTCTCGCCGAAGCTTCCCATGGAGGCGAGCCAGCGAGGGCTCTCCGGCATGAAGTTCATGCCGATCCACAATGCGATGGCCGGCAGCGTGGCGATTACCAGCATCCAGCGCCAGATACCGCCGGCCTCGCCGAAGGTGTTGCCAAGGTAGGCGTTGAAGATGAACGCCAGCAATTGCCCTGTGACGATCATGAGTTCGTTCTGCGTGACGATCCGCCCGCGCCGGGCACTCGGCGAAACCTCGGCAAGGTAAACGGGAACCGTGACGGACGCCCCGCCAACGGCCAGGCCAAGGACAAACCGGGCCAATATCATCACTTCGGTATTCGGAGCGAAAGTGCAGGCCAGAGTACCCACCAGGAAGATGATGGCAAGGACCATGATCATCTTGCGGCGGCCGTTCCGGTCCGCGAGGCGGCCACCAAACAGCGCCCCGAAGGCTGCACCGAAAAGCAGCGAGGACGTCACCAGGCCTTCTGTGAGCGGTGTGAGGCCCAGGTCTTCCTGCATGTAGGGCAGCGCACCGTTGATCACCCCCGTGTCATAGCCGAAGAGCAGTCCCCCGAACGTGGAGATGATCGTGACGGTCCGCAGTGCCCGCTTATGGTTGGGTGGCTGTCTAAGGCTGGTGTCCGCGGAAGCGGACACCCCCGTCATACGCTCACCTTTCGGACGTACTGCTTCATGGTCTCCAGCTGGTAGCGGGAAACCTCCTCGGCGTTGTCGTCCTCAGCGAACACGCTGGAGACCATCACAGCGTTCTCGTTGTCCAGGAAGCCGATCTCCTGCAGGCCGCCGAAGAATTCATCCCAGTTGACATCGCCGTCGCCGATCTTGAGGTGCTGGTGCACCCGGACCGGGTTGCCGGGCGGGTTGGTGATGTAGCGCAACCCGTGCGAGGCATGGTGGTCCATGGTGTCGGCCACGTGGACGAGGCGGAGCTTGTCCCCTGCGGCCCGCATGATGTCCAGCGGCGCGTTCTTCATATGGAAGCTGTGCGAGGCGACGTAGACCAGGCCGACATTCTTGGAGTTCAGCCCACGGATGACACGGATGGCGGCCAGGCCTTCCTCAACGAAGTCGTCCGGGTGCGGGTCGATCAGGAGGTCGATCCCCTCCCGCTCAATGATGGGAAGCAGTTCTTCCATGGAACGGTAGAAGGCCCGCTCCGACTCCTCGGCTTTCTCCGGCCTCCCGCTGAACTCGGTGTTCATGGTGCTGACGCCCAGGTCCACCGTGATCTGGATGGCACGCTTCCAGTAACGCACAGCGGCTTCGCGGGCGTCCTCGTCGGGACCGGACCAGCGGAGCACCGGCAGGACGGAGGCGATTTCGATGCCCGCATCCCTGCAGGCCTTGTTCAACTGGCCCACCAGTTCGTCGTCGGCTTTGGGGTGGTTATAGAACGGGATCAAGTCTGCATGCGGGGTCATCTGCATGTACTTGTAGCCCAGGTCGGCTGCCACCCGCGGGAATTCGAGCAGGCTGTGCGAGTGGTGGAACGGGGTGGGGTCAAGGGCGATTTTCACGAAGGACACTCCATTGTGGTTCAGGGGGGTCGTCAGGGCGGTTGCGGGCATGCCTAGCTGTAGAGGGCAGGCTTGGCGTTCAGCTTCACGGCAACCTTTTCGCCGTTCTTCTGCGCCTCGACGCCGGCTTCGCAGCACGCGGCGGTGGCATAACCGTCCCAGGCGGTGGGACCACCGATCTCACCGCGAAGGGCGGCGTCCACCCATGACTGGATCTCGACGTCGTACGCGGCACCGAAGCGCTCCTCAAACCCGGGCGTGACGTTGCCGCCCCAGTGCCCGGCACTGCGCGTGTAGGGGCCCTTGTCCCCGCCGATGCTGACGATGCCCTCTTCAAAGGAGGCCTGGGTGGCCACTTCGTAGCCGAACTTGGCGTTGACATAGATCTCGACGTCGGCCAGGACGCCCGACTCGGTTTCGAGCAGGACGTGCTGGGGATCGTGCTGCCCGGCGGGGGCGTTTTTTGTGGCCTTGCCGAGCCGTACCTGGACGCTGGTGATTTCCTCGCCGGTGAAGAAGCGGATGGCATCGAATTCATGGACCACGGAGTCGTTGATCAGCATTTCGTTGGTGAAACCCGGCGGCGTGGTGGGATTGCGGTGCTGGTGGTGCAGCATCAGCAGTTCGCCCAGTTCGTGGTTCTGGATGATCTGGCCAAGCGCTGCGTATTCGGCATCGAAGCGGCGCATAAAGCCGACCTGGATCCGTTTGTGGCCCAGCTTCTCTTCCGCTTGGACGATCTTCCAGGAAGAGGCGGCGTCCGGGGTCAGCGGCTTCTCACAGAGGATGGGGATGTCCTTGGCAAGTGCCTTCAGCAGGATGTCCTCGTGCAGGAAGCCCGGGGTGGCGATGAGGACGGCGTTGACGTCCCCGTTGCTGAGGGCTTCCTCGGCGTCGGCCAGGGCGACTGCGCCCGGGATCCCTTCGATTGCCGCCTGGGCCCGGGCCAGGTCGACGTCGACGACGGCGGCAACTTCAGCTCCGTTGATCCGCTTGGTGAGTCGCTGGATGTGGTCTGCGCCCATGCGGCCGGCGCCGATGACAGCGACGCGGAGGGTTTCAGTCATTGTGGTGTCCTTTGGGGTGAGCTTGCGGAAGCGGGTTGGGCGTCAGCTGACGGTGGTGCGGGAGCCGCAGGAGAGCAGGTAGTTGCGGGTTCGCTTGGCGATCGGCATGGGAACGTCGAAGGCCACCGGGTACATGTCCTGCTCCACGATGCCGAAGATCGGCCGGTTCAGTGCTTCAACTGCTTCGATGACGGCGCGCAGGTCCGGCAGGCCGTTCGGCGGCTCGGTCATGACGCCGGCCAGATTCGCTGCAGCCCAGGTCATGTTTTCCTCGTTGACTCGTCTGAGGATCTCCGGGTTGATCTGCTTCAGGTGCAGGTAGCCGATCCTGTCCGGGTAGTTCTTGATGAGCTCCAGGCTGGAGGCGCCGCAGTACTCAGCGTGGCCGGTGTCCAGGCACAGGTTCAGGAACTGCGGATCCGTTGCCGCGAGCAGCGTCTCGATGTCTTCCTGGGCGCCCACGTGGGAATCTGCGTGGGAGTGGAACTGCTGCTTCAGGCCGAAGTCCTCCAGCAGGGTTTTGCCGAGCCGGTTGTGGCCTGCGAAGAGGTCGCTCCAGGCCTTCTCGGTGAGCTGGCCGCTTTCCACTGCCTCGCCGGTGACGTCATCGCGCCACATGGCCGGGATGACCACCATGTGTTCGCCGCCCATGGCAGCGGTCAGCTCGGCGACCTTGCGGGCAGGTTCCCAGGCGGTTTCCCACTGGTCCAACCCGCGGTGGAACGCGGTGAAAACAGTGCCGGCACTGATCTTCAGGTCACGCTGCTTCAGCTCCTCGGCCAGGCGGGCGGGATCGGTGGGCAGGTAGCCGTAGGGGCCCAGTTCGATCCACTTGTAGCCGGCTTCTGCGACTTCGTCGAGGAACCGCTCCCACGGGGTCTGTTGTGGATCGTCGGCGAACCAGACGCCCCAGGAATCCGGCGCGGTGCCGATGATCAGCTTGTTCTGTACGTCAGTCATGACAGCGTTGTCTTTCTTGTATCGGCTGGGCCCACGCCGCCAGGGTTCCCTGGCCGAGCTTGCGAGGCGAGGGCGGCGGTGGGGATTAGTTGGAGGGGAAGTTGTAGGAGGCGCCGGAGGCGTGGTGGGTTTCGGGCCAGCGGGAGGTGATGACCTTGCCGCGGGTGTAGAAGGAGACGCCCTCGGGGCCGTAGATGTGCTTGTCGCCGAAGAGTGAGGCTTTCCAGCCGCCGAAGGAGTGGTAAGCCACCGGGACGGGCAGGGGCACGTTGATGCCGATCATGCCCACGGTGACGGAGCGCTGGAATTTGCGGGCTGCGGCGCCGGAGGAGGTGAAGATGGCGGTGCCGTTGCCGTAGGGGTTGGCGTTGATCAGCGTGATGCCGTCTTCGAGGGTGTCGACGCGGACCACCACGAGGACGGGGCCGAAGATTTCCTCGGTGTAGGCGGTCATTTCTGTCTTGACGTGGTCGATGACTGTGGGGCCGACCCAGAAGCCGTCCTCGTGGCCGGGGACCACGAGGTCGCGGCCGTCCACCACCATCGCCGCTCCCGCGGCTTCGGCTTCGGTGACGATCCGGACGATGCGTTCCTTGGAAGCCGGGGTGATGACCGGGCCCATTTCGGCGTCGGGGTCGGTGCCGTTGTTGACCTTCACGGCCAGGGCGCGTTCTTCGACCTTTTTCACGATCAGGTCCGCGGCGTCCCCGACGGCAACGGCGACGGAGATGGCCATGCAGCGTTCCCCGGCGGAGCCGAACGCGGCAGCGGCGAGGTGGTCGGCCGCGTTGTCCAGGTCGGCGTCGGGCATCACGATGGCGTGGTTCTTCGCCCCACCCAGGGCCTGGACGCGCTTGCCGTGCTTGGTGGCGGTCTCATGCACGTACTGGGCGATCGGGGTGGACCCGACGAAGGAGATGCCGTCCACGTCCGGGTGGGTCAGGAGCCCTTCGACGGTTTCCTTGTCGCCGTGCAGGACCTGGAACACGCCGTCGGGCAGTCCGGCCTGCTTCCAGAGCTTGGCCAGCAGCATCGAGGCGGAGGGGTCGCGTTCGGAGGGCTTGAGGATGAAGGCGTTGCCGGTGGCGATCGCCATCGGAGCCATCCACAGCGGCACCATCACGGGAAAGTTGAACGGGGTGATGCCCGCCACCACGCCGAGCGGTTCGCGGAAGGAGAAGACGTCGATGCCGGTGGAGACCTGGTCCGAGTAGTCGCCCTTGACCAGGGACGGGATGCCGCAGGCGTATTCGATGACTTCCAGGCCGCGGCCGATCTCGCCCTTGGCGTCCGAGAGGACCTTGCCGTGCTCGGCGGTGATCAGGGCAGCGAGGTCATCCACATGGGCGGCGACGAGTTCGCGGAACTTGAAGAGCACGGCGGTGCGCTTGGCGAGGGAGATGTCGCCCCAGGAGTCCGCGGCCTTGCGGGCGGCCGCGACCGTGGCTTCCAGGTCGGCGCGGTTGGCCAGGCGCAGCTCACCCGACACCTTGCCGGTGGCCGGGTTGTAGACGGGCTGGGTGCGGGTGCCCTCGCCGGCGGTCTCGGCGCCGTTGATGAAGTGGTTGATGGTGCTGGTCTGGGTGGGATTGGTCTGGGTGCTGGTGGCAGTCATGGGACTCTTCCTTGAGTAGGTGGAACGAAGTGTCTGTATGAAGTGGTTCGGCGTGGAGGTTCTCAGCCGAGGAATGTGCGCTGGCGGTTCTTGTGTTCAACGTAGGTCTGGTATGCCTGCTGGGTGGACTTGAGTTCGGAGACCTCGGAGACAGGAACATCCCACCACGATTCGGAGCTCGGGGCGTCCAGCAGCGGGTCCGATTCGACGTGGATCAGGATGGGGCCGCCGCGCTCCGGCGCCGCCTTGGCATCGCGGATGGCCTGTTCGAGTTCGGCAATGACCTTCTCCCCCGGTTCAATCCGGATGACCTTTACGCCCAGGGACTCGGCGTTCAGGGCCAGGTCCACCGGGAGGGTCTCGCCTTCGTCGAAGCTGTGCTGCTCCTCGTTCAGGGCCCGGTACTGCGTGCCGAACCGCTGCGAACCGAGCATTTCCGAGAGCGAGCCAATGGAGGCGTAGCCGTGGTTCTGGATCAGGACCACGATCAGCTTGATGCGTTCGGCGACGGCGGTGACCAGTTCGGTGTGCATCATCAGGTAGGAGCCGTCCCCCACCATCACGACGACGTCGCGCTGGGTTCCGCCCCTTGCCGCCTCGGCAAGTGCCGCGCGCTTGACGCCGAGGCCGCCCGGGATTTCGTAGCCCATGCACGAGTATGCGTACTCCACGTGGTAGCCGAACGGGTCCCGGACCCGCCACATCTTGTGCAGGTCCCCGGGCAGGGAACCCGCCGCGCAGATCACGACGTCGGCCGCGTCCATGGCGCGGGACGTGGCGCCGATGATTTCGTTCTGTGCCGGCAGCGGCGTGTACCGGGTGTCGAAGGCTTCGTCCACGGTGGCGTCCCAGCGCTTCTTCTCGGCCGCGACCTGCTGTTCCAGGTCAGCGCCCACTCGGTAGCCGCTGAGGGCTGCGTTGAGCTTAAGCAGGGCTTTGCGGGCGTCTGCCACGATCGGCAGCGAGGTGCCGTGCTTGTACGCATCGATGGGGGCGACGTTGATGTTGATGAACTTCACGTCCGGGTTCTGGAACGCGGTCCGGGAGGCGGTGGTGAAGTCCTCGTACCGGGTGCCGATCCCGATGATCAGGTCAGCCTCGGCAGCGATGGCATTCGCCGCCGTCGTGCCCGTGGACCCGATGGCACCGAGCGAGTACTTGTGGTCCCAGGGCAGGACGCCGACGCCTGCCTGCGTGTTGCCCACCGGGATTCCAGTCAGCTCAGCGAGAGCGGCGAGTTCATCGTTCGCGAAGGCATAGAGGACACCGCCGCCGGCGATGATCAGCGGGCGCTTCGCCGCGCGGATCGCGGCCGCGGCGCGGGCAATATCCGCATCGTCGGCATCCGGGCGCCGGATCCGCCACTCACGCTCCGCCAGGAACTCCTCCGGGACGTCAAAGGCCTCGGCCTGGACATCCTGCGGCAGCGAGATGGTCACCGCACCGGTTTCGGCCGGGTCAGTCAGGACGCGCAGGCCGTGGTGGAACGCGGAGAACAGCTGCTCGGGCCGGTTGACCCGGTCGAAGAACTTGGACAACGGCCGGAACGCGTCATTGACCGTGATGTCGTAGGCGTATGGCTGCTCGAGCTGCTGCAGCACGGGATCCGCAGCGCGGGTAGCGAACGTATCGGACGGCAGCAGCAGCACCGGCAAACGGTTCGTCGTCGCCAACGCTGCACCGGTGAGCAGGTTCGAGGACCCGGGACCGATCGAGGTGCTGATCGCGAAGGTCTGGCGGCGGCGGGTGTGCCGGGCGTAACCCACGGCCTGGTGCGACTGCGCCTGCTCATTGCGGCCCTGGTAGTACGGCATGATGGCCGGATCAAGCTGCTGGTACTGCTTCAGGGCCTGGCCCACACCGGCAACGTTGCCGTGGCCGAAGATGCCGAACGTGCCCGGGATCAGGCGTTCGCGGTAGTCCACTCCCCCGACCGTGTCCACGGTGTACTGCTTCGAAAGGTACTCGACCACGGCCTGGGCCACCGTCATCCTGCGTGTTCCCGATGAATTCTTCATTCCCATGGGAGATTACTCCGTTACTTCTGCGGTCTGGGCTGACGCCGTGTGGGCTGACGCGCTGTGGGATGACGCGGCGTCGGCGGATGCTGTGTGGTGAAGGAGGGAGGCAGCGGAAGCCACCGCGCCGGCAACGTCTCCATCGGCCGGGTAGAGGAGGGTCCGGCCAACGGTCAGGCCCTGGACGCCGGGCAGCGACAGGGCGGCTTCCCAGGTGGAGAACACTTCCTCCTGAGTGCCTTCCGGGTCTCCGCCGAGCAGCACGGTGGGCAGGGTGGTAGCGGCCATCACGCGTTCCATTTCCGCCACCACGGGCAGCTTCATCCAGGTGTAGGCGCTGGTTGAACCCAGCCCTTCTGCTATAGCGATGGATTTGATCACCGCGTCGGTGGAGAGGTCGTTGCGGACCTTGCCTTTCTCCCAGACGGACAGGAACGGCTCCACCATGGCAATCAGCTTGCGCTCAGCGAGGGAGTCGATGGCCTTGGCCGTCGCTTCGAGCAAGGACACGGTATCCGGATCGCCGAGGCAGATCCGCGTCAGCATTTTGCCGCCGTCGGCCCCCAGCGCTTGGAGCGCCGCGGCCGTGTGGCCGGTGAAGCGGTCATCGAACTCGTTGACCAGGCCCGTGAGGCCGCCCCGGTTCATGGAACCGAACACCAGCTTGCCCTCCAGGGCGCCCAGCAGCAGCAGGTCATCCATGATGTCCGGGGAGGCCAGGACGCCGTCCACGGCCGGGTTGGCCAAGGCAATCTGCAGGCGGTCCAGGAGCTGCCTGCGGTCAGCCATCGCCACCGGGTCACTGCCAACGGACAGGGCGCCGCGGGCCGGATGGTCCGCGGCCACGATGAAGTTCTGCCGGCCGGATCTCAGGCCGGGGTGGCGGCGGCGCGCCTTCGCTGCCCGGGAGATGGCATCCGGATCTTCCAGGCGGATGGTGCTCAGGTGGGCGTAGCGGCGGGGATTGTCATCAACCGCGATGGGGGCGGTGCCAAGATTGGTGCTCACAGGGCTGCTCCTTCGGTGGCAAGTCCCTCAGCGGCAAGTCCTTCGCCGGCAAACTGCCCGGGAACCAGGCGGCCGCGCTCCGCGAGCAGCGAGGTGACCTCATCCGGCGTCGGCATCGCATCCGCGCATGACAGGCGGGAGGCCACAATGGCGCCGGCCGCGTTCGCGTAGTCCAGAACCTGGGCCAGGGGCCACCCGGAGAGGAGACCGTGGCAGAACGCCCCGCCAAAGGAGTCACCTGCACCCAGTCCGTTGAGTGTTTCGACCGGAACCGGGGCTGAGACAACCCGCTCGGTAAGGGTCTTGGCCATCACACCTTCGGGGCCCAGCTTGACGACGGCGATTTCGACGCCCGCGGCGAGGAGCCGGTCTGCCTGCTCGTCGGGGGTTCCCTCCCCCACTGCTACCGCGCACTCCTTGTCGTTGCCGATCGCCACCGTCACGTGCGGCAGGATTTTGGCGACCTGGGCGCGGGCTTCCTCTTCGGAGGCCCAGAACATGGGGCGGTAGTCCAGGTCCAGGATGGTGAACTGACCCTCTTTCAGGTCCGCGCGGGAACGGGCCTCGTGGGCTGCCAGGTGGGCGGAGCGGCTGGGTTCCTGGCACAAACCAGTGACGGTGGACCAGAAGATCCGGGCATTCCGGATGGCGTCCAGGTCCAGTTCCTCGGCCCTGATCTGAAGGTCCGGGGCCGTGGGAAAGCGTCCGTAGAAGTACAGCGGGAAATCATCCGGGGGCATGATGGCGCAGAACGTCACCGCCGTGGGCCACTCCTGCACCGGGGTGACAAAGGAATCGTCCACGTTGAACTTCTGAAGCTCGCGGTGAAGGTAGGTGCCGAACGCGTCATCGCCGGTCCGGGTGATGACAGCAGCGCTGCGTCCATGGCGGGCCGCAGCCACGGCCACGTTGGACGGGGAACCACCGAGGTACTTGCCAAAGGACGTGACGTCCTCCAGGCCCACCCCGATGTCGTTCGGGTAGATATCAACGCTGATGCGCCCGATCGTAAGAAGTTCGTGGGTCACGGTTATCGCGGACCTTTCCTGATTGAACTCGGTACCTGTGACAGTTGGAGCTCCGTTGCCTGGCCATTCCCGTGAGCGGGAACACACCACTACTTTGCCCTAGAATCAATGTCCTGTCAAAGGTTTGTACTGACATAACTACAACTTGCATTTGGCCCCCGAAAACCACGCAGTTCGGAGCCCTGGGCCTTGCGGCGCAGGAGCCTATTTGCGCGGCACGGCCAGCTCGCCGGTGACATACTGGGCACGCCCGAACCCGAAGGACCAGTCCCCGGGAGTGTTCTCGACGTAGCCGATGAAGACGTCCTCCCCGGCTATGCCCAACTCCGCCAGGCTGCGTGCGATTGCCGCGAAGAGGGATTGCTTGGCGCCCTGGGAACGGCCGCCCTGCGTGAAGATTTGGATCATGACGACGCCGGCCGTGCGCTCAAAACCCAGGCCCGCATCCTGGGCAAAAATCTGCCCCCGCGGATGCTCGGTCAGGACATGGAAGTAGTCGCGCTCCGGAATCTCATACTCGGCAAGAATCGCGTCATGGATTCCCCGGCTCAGTTGGCGCAGGCTTTCGGTGCTGCGCCCCTCATTGACATCAATTCGCACCAGTGGCATTTCCATCTCCTCAACTTTGTCCTGACATACTAACAAATACTGACGAGACCGCGCAATGCCCGCCGCTGCTGCGAGCGCAGTGGGACCGTCCCCAAGGCAGGCCTTAAACACGTACGACGACGGATGGTCACCATCGTGGCGATGGCGACCATCCGTCGTCGTGCTCTGCGAAATCCTGAAGCTGTCAGCCGCTGAAGTCCGCGGGGCGACGGACTTGGGGATGATCCGCCCCTGCTGATGAGGGTGGCCGGCTGGCGATCAGCGGAGGGCGGCTGCTGGCTCGGGGGACGCGGGCTCTATGGACACCGGGGCAGCTTGGTGCCCGGCCGGCCGCCGGGCCGCAGCAGCTGCGATCAGCATGACGGCGAGCCCGAGCAGAGTGATGCCCGCACCGGCCCAGATGGGCGAGGTGTAGCCGAGTCCCGCCGTGATGGTTACCCCGCCGAGCCACGCGCCGAGCGCATTGCCCACGTTGAAGGCACCAATATTGGCGCCCGAAGCGAGGGTGGGTGCGCCGGCGGCGTACTTCATCACCCTCATCTGCAGACCGGGCACGGTGGCGAAGCCGAAGCCGCCCATCAGGACAAGGGAGGCCACGGTGAGGACCTGGTTGTCTGCCGTGAAAGCGAAAGCTGCGAGGATAACCACCAGCACGGCGAGCACCACAATGAGGGTCCGGTCAACGTTGCGGTCGGCCGCCTTGCCGCCGATGGTGTTGCCGATGAAGAGGCCCACCCCGAATACAATCAGCAGCCACGGCACGGTGGACGCCGCGAAGCCGGTGACCTCGGTGAGCGTGAACGCGATGTAGGTGAAGGCGCCGAACATACCGCCGTAACCCAGAATCGTCACAAGGATGGAGAGCCACACCTGGCCGGAGCGGAAGGCCCGCAGTTCCGAGCGGAGGGTTCCGGGGGTGGTGTCCCCGTGGCCGGTTTTCGGCACCAGGGCCAGGATTCCGGCCAGGGCGATGACGCCGATGACGGTAATGGCCCAGAATGTGGAACGCCAGCCCGCCGCCTGGCCCAGCATGGTGCCGAACGGCACGCCCAGGACGTTGGCAGCCGTAAGGCCCGTGAACATGATGGCGATGGCACCAGCTTTTTTGGTGGGCGGCACCATGTTGGCGGCCACTACCGCACCGATGCCGAAGAATGCACCGTGGGCCAGGGCGGCAATAATGCGGCCGGCCATCATCATCCCGTAGTCCGGAGCCAGGGCGGAGATCAGGTTGCCCGCGATGAAGAGCACCAGCAGGACGGCCAGGACCGGCTTGCGTTCAAAGCGGGTGACGGCTGCCGTGAGCAGCAGGGCGCCAACCACCACCGCCAGGGCGTAACCGGAGATCAGCCACCCGGCCGCTGCCTCGCTGACCTGGAAGTCCGCGGCAACTTCGGGCAGCAGGCCCATGATGACGAACTCGGTGAGTCCGATGCCGAACCCGCCGAGGGCTAGGGCTATCAGGCCTATGGGCATGGGAGTGCTCCTTTGAAAACTTTACGGGTTGAGGTAGTGCGCGTAAGCTAGTAGTTGCAGGCGCGTTATTTATTGTTGCACAAGCAGATACCCCGCGCAAGCAACTATTTAGTGGTTATGGCCGTCGTTATGTCCTGCAGCGCTGGGCGGCCCACCGGAAAAGGAACAGACAATGGGCATCAAGGACGACGCCGTGGAGGTCCGCGCACAGGGATGGCGCACACTCGCGGCACTGCACGGCCTGATCGAGGGCGAGCTGGAACGCTCCCTGCAGGCCGAGTCAAAGCTGTCCGTGGTGGAGTACACCGTGCTGGACGCGCTCAGCCGGCAGGACGGTTGGCACATGCGCATGCAGCAGCTGGCCCGCGCCACCGCACTGAGCGCCAGCGCCACCACCCGCCTGGTCAACCGCCTGGAGGACCGGGGCCTGCTGACACGGATCCTCTGCGCGGACGACCGCCGGGGGATCTACACCGAGCTCACGGCCAATGGGGTCGCCCTGCTGGAAGAGGCCCGCCCGGTCCACGACACCACCCTGGAGCGTGCCCTCGCCGAGGCCCGCGACGTTCCCGAGCTGGCCGCACTGGTCCACGCCCTCCCGGGACTCCACGCAGCCGTCTAACAACCCTGCCCTGGACAAAAGCCCGGGACTCTTGACCGCCGCGGCTGGCGGATTTACTCTTAAACAACCAGATGGTTGATCAAGCCTCTGGTTGATGAAGGGCAGATGATCGTCATGGAGAACGGATCCTTGGACTCGGCCTTTATGGCCCTGTCTGATCCCGTCCGCCGCGGAATCATCGCCCGGCTCAGCCGGGGCCCGGCCACCGTGAATGAACTGGCGGAACCCTTCGCGATCACCAAGCAGGCGGTCTCGAAGCACATCCAGGTCCTTGAGCAGGCAGGACTGGTAACCCGTTCGCGGGATGCCCAGCGCCGGCCCGTCCACCTGGACCCGGCACGGCTGGAGGCGCTCACAGCGTGGATCGACCAGTACCGGCTGATCCATGAAGAGCAGTTCCGCCGCCTTGACGCCGTGCTCCAAGCAAACACCCGCAGTGCCGCCAACGCCGGCGGCACTCTGAATGGCAGAGAATCCAAGGAGTCATCATGAGCAACCCCCTGCACCTCTCGGTTCCAGAAGGCCTTCCGTTCATCGACTACGAGCGCGAGTTCGACTTTCCCGTCGCCGAAGTCTTCCGCGCCCACAAGGAACCGGACCTGATCGTCCAGTGGCTCGGGCCGCGTGGCCTGAAGATGGAGATCGATCACTACGATTTCCGCACCGGTGGCAGCTACAGCTACCTGCACACGGGGCCGGACGGCGTCGCCTACGAGTTCAAGGGCATCTTCCACACCGTCCGCGAGAACGAGTTCGCCATCCAGACCTTCGAATTCGGCGGCTACCCTGATGTGGTCAGCCTCGAGTTCATGACCTTTGAGGACCTCGGCAACGGACGCACCCGCCTGCGGGGCCACTCGGTCTACCCCACCCAGGAGGCGCGCGACGGCATGGCGCAGTCCGGTATGGAAGGCGGCCTGAGCGAAGGCTACGAGCGGCTGGAGGAACTTCTTTCCGGCGCGAAAGTCTAGTACGCCAAAAGTACGACGACGGATGGTCACCTTGGCTGGGCGGGTGACCATCCGTCGTCGTACTTAAACATCGGTGAAACTTAAACAGCAACGCGGGGTCGCTCCGCGCCCTTCCAAGTCTTTGGATTGGGCGGGAGTGACCCCGCGTTGTTTGTAACTGAGTGCTAGAGCGCTGCGTAGACTTCGCGCAGCAGCTTGGCGGTCTCGGACGGCGTCTTGCCGACCTTCACGCCTGCAGCCTCGAGGGCTTCCTTCTTGGCCTGGGCGGTTCCGGCGGAACCGGAGACGATAGCGCCGGCGTGGCCCATGGTCTTGCCTTCGGGAGCCGTGAAGCCCGCCACGTAGCCAACAACAGGCTTGGTGACGTTGGCCTTGATGAAGTCAGCCGCGCGCTCTTCAGCATCGCCACCGATTTCGCCGATCATGACGATCGCCTTGGTTTCGGGATCAGCCTCGAACGCAGCCAGGGCGTCAATGTGCGTGGTGCCGATGACGGGGTCGCCGCCGATGCCGATCGCTGTGGAGAAACCGAGATCGCGCAGTTCGTACATCATCTGGTAGGTCAGGGTTCCGGACTTGGAAACCAGGCCGATGGGGCCCTTGCCCGTGATGTTGTTCGGCGTGATGCCCACCAGCGCCTCGCCCGGGGTGATGATGCCGGGGCAGTTCGGGCCGATGATGCGGGTGACCTGGTTGCCGTCGGCGTCAACCTTGGACTGGGCCAGCGCCCAGAACTCGGCGGAATCCTGGACCGGCACGCCTTCGGTGATGACAACCACAAGGCCGATGCCGGCCTCGATGGCTTCAACAACGGCGTTCTTGGTGAATGCCGGCGGCACGAAGACGATGGAGACGTCGGCGCCGGTGTCAGCCATGGCTTCCTTGACGGTGCCGAAGACGTTGATTTCGTTGTCGCCGTGCAGGACCGTGGTGCCGGCCTTGCGGGCGTTGACGCCGCCAACAATGTTGGTGCCGGCCTTCAGCATCAGGGCGGTGTGCTTGGTGCCTTCGCCGCCGGTGATGCCCTGGACGATGACCTTGGAGTCCTTGTTCAGATAAATAGACATGGTGCGTCCCTTACTTAGCTGCGTTGGCGAGCTCGGCAGCCTTGTCGGCGCCCTCGTCCATGGTTGCGGCCAGGGTAACCAGCGGGTGGTTGGCCTCGGCCAGGATGCGGCGGCCTTCCTCAACGTTGTTCCCGTCGAGGCGGACTACCAGCGGCTTGTTCGCGGAGTGGCCCAGCTCGGCCAGCGCACCGACGATGCCCTTGGCAACGGCGTCACACGCGGTGATGCCACCGAAGACGTTCACGAACACGGACTTGACCTGCTCATCGCCCAGGATGACGTCGAGGCCTGCAGCCATGACCTCGGCGGAAGCTCCACCGCCGATGTCCAGGAAGTTCGCGGGCTTGACGTTGCCGTGGTTCTCACCGGCGTACGCAACGACGTCCAGGGTGGACATGACCAGGCCTGCACCGTTGCCGATGATGCCCACGGAGCCGTCCAGCTTGACGTAGTTCAGGTCCTGCGCCTTGGCCTTGGCCTCGAGCGGGTCCGCGGCATCCTTGTCTTCAAGGAGGGCGTGCTTGGCGTGGCGGAACTCAGCGTTCTCGTCCAGGGAAACCTTGCCGTCCAAGGCAACGATTTCACCGGCGCCGGTCTTGACCAGCGGGTTGACCTCCACCAGCGTGGCGTCTTCCTTCTTGAAGACGTCCCACAGCTTAAGGATCACGGCGGCGACCTTGCCGCGCAGTTCCTCGGCGAAGCCTGCGGCTGCGACGATTTCGTCAGCCTTTGCCTGGTCGATGCCCACGGCGGGATCGATGGCGATTTTTGCGAGCGCCTCTGGGCGTTCGACGGCGAGCTGTTCGATTTCCATGCCGCCTTCAACCGAGCACATGGCCAGGTAGTTGCGGTTGGCCCGGTCCAGCAGCACGGAGAAGTAGTACTCCTCGGCGATGTCAGCACCCTGGGCGATCATCACCTTGTTGACGGTGTGGCCCTTGATGTCCATGCCCAGGATGTTGGTGGCGTGCTCAAGTGCCTCATCGGCGGTCTTGGCAACCTTGACGCCGCCGGCCTTACCGCGGCCACCGGCCTTAACCTGGGCCTTGACGACCGTTACGCCGCCGATTTTCTCGGCAGCTGCCTTAGCTTCTTCTGGGGTATACGCCACGATGCCGGCAAGCACGGGTACACCGTGCGCCTCGAACATATCGCGCGCCTGGTATTCAAACAGGTCCACGGTTTAGTGTCCTTCTACGTCGAAGTAGTTTCTGTACAGTCGGGCACCATCGAAGACGATGACCGGGCTGCGGATTGAGCGCCTGCGGCCGGTTACGGAAACCAGCCACCCAGCGCAATGCTCCATTCGGAACTCTAGTCCTTATCAAGGACCGGCCCGTCCCACACTACCGCTTATGTGAGTAAGGACACTATTCTATGGAGCGTAGAAAAACCCCTAGATTACGGGGTTTTTGAGGCCTCCGACGGTGCCGGCACAGCGGTTTCCACTGGCTTTGAATTAAGTTCGTAGCTTTCCGGGGAAACGAAGAATCCGACGCCGGCAGAGACATTTCCGCATGCCACGCCGCCGTTGTACGCCGAACACCGGAGCCCGTTCCGTTCCAGGTTGGCCCCCTCCGCCAGGACGGCCAGCTGAGTCAGCGGGCCGGACTTGTTTCCCTTGGGTCCGTAGGCTGCCTCCATTTGTGTGACGCCGGAGCGGCACTCCCCGTAGGTGGCTTTGTCCGGGGTCAGCAGTGCGGTTCCGCCCAGATAGCCCAGGCCGGTGCCTGCGCAGCCGTCCGTGATATCGCCGGCGTCGGGTTTGGGATAGTCAGCAAGCCCGCAGTGGGCCACGGGGACGACGGCAAGTTTGTTGTTGTCCGCATCGCTGAAGCTGTTCACCTCGTAAGGGAGGTTCAGGTGCTCACCGCGGGCGTCAGTCAGCGAGCAGACCACTTTCCGGTCTTCGGTAATGAAAGAGATGACGCTGTCCCCGGACCGGTACCCGGCCGGGTCAACCAGGGCTGCCTGTTCAAGCTGTTCCAGGGCCGGGAGCGGCGGCGGCGCAACATAGCCGGGGTCCTCAGTGGTGATGGAGCACGCAGTGGCCGCCAGCATAAAGAAGGCGGCGAAGATCCCCAGAACAGTCCGTCGCATGGTCCCCATTATGCTTCATGACTGCGGCTGCGCCGGAGCATGGTTGCGGCGGGCCTGCCGGGCTGAGTAAGCCAACCACAGTGCCCACACCACCATCAGCGTGAGGGCTCCGGCCAGCAGGCCGGACCAGGGAAAGCTGTTTGCGCCACCCGGCAGCAGGGCAAACCCGGCCCAAACGGCGCCGGAAGCTACGAGCAAAGTCAGCAGACCGCCAAGGATGTCTCCGCCGGTGTCGCGGCCCCGGCCGCTGTCCCTGTCCCGGCCCCGGCCCCGGCCCCGGCCAAGCCTGACAGCAAGGTCTGCTGCCAGAACCAGGATGAGGGCTGCGCCCGTACCAAGCGGGTAGGCAATGAAATCGCTGCTGAAATCCTGGGCAGCCGCCCACCACAGGAAGAATGCCAGGCCCGCAAGGAGAGCGAGCGCCTTGATCGCAGCCTCGGCGGCAGCCAACTGGCTGGGCCTGCGGCGCGTGTCCTGCCGCCGGCGGGGAATATAGTCCCACGCGGCCCTGGTGAAACGGGACCCTGTGAAGCCTGCGGCCACGGCGAGGAGCAGTGGCACCAGGACCGGGGTGACGTGGTTGTTGCTGACGGCCCAGAGGGCTGCCAGCAGGGCGGTGAAGACCTGCGGTGTAGCCGCTATCCCCAGCCACCAGCCTTTCAGGTACTCCTTCCGCGCCGCCGGCAGGTCCAGAGGATGGACCAGAAACTGCTGGCGGGGATCGGGCAGTTGAACCTGTTCTTCGATCGGCTTCATGGAGTCCTCCAAGGCACAGTGTCGATGTACGGCGGGCGAAGGCCCCCACGGGATATTTCGTAGACCTTCTGGCGGGAGACGCCGAGGCCGGCTGCAACGGTGACGGCGCTGTAATCGTCCAGGAGTTCGGCCACGGCCTCCGAGCGGATGCCGGACGCCCGGGAGTTCAGGTGTGCGGCGAAAACGCTGATTTCGGCTGAGAGCAGGGCAACGGCGAGGCTGCCGCCAAACTGCGCAGCCCAGCCCGGGCTGCCCTGCCGCGCTGCCGCATAGAGTGCGTCCCCGCCGTCGGACAGCGCGGCCCGGACCTCAGCCGGGCCGATTCTGGCAGCAGTGAACCTCGCGGCGGCCGCTTCCCGCGATCCGTCCCCGGCAAGGCGGTGGGACAGCACCGTGTTCCAGCCCGTTCCAGCTGCGCCAGCCGACACGGTGTCGCCCCGGGGGTTACTTAACATGGTTCCAGCATGGACGCTTTCCTGAGCGTACGTCAACCCCGGGTAGACAATTTCGCGGAAGGTACCCCTTAGCCGTCACCCCGGGTCAAGGCTGGCAGTCCCTTTAGGCGTCCAGTTTTGTCAGCGGCGCGTAACGGAGCAGGAGCCGCTTCTCGCCGACACCGAACTTCACCTTGGCCACCGTCTTGTCCCCAGCGCCTTCGAGGGCAAGAACGGTGCCGTTGCCGAAGCTGGTGTGGTTTACCTTGTCCCCCACGCTGACCGCCACGATCTCTTTCTGCGGCTGGACCCGGTTCTTGGCAATGATGGCTGGGACGTCGGCATTGAAACCTGCCGAGGAATCAGCCGCGGCGCCGCGGGATGTCCCGGCGCCCCAGAATGATCCGCCGTACCGGTTGGAGCCGATGGACCCACCACTCCCCCAGCCGCCGGTTTGCCTGCTGGTGCCTTCACGCTTCCACTCCACCAGTTCGGCGGGAATCTCTTCGAGGAACTGGCTGGCCGGGTTGTACTGGCTCTGGCCCCACATGCTGCGGACCTCGGAGCGCGTCACGTACAGCCGCTTCCGGGCGCGCGTCAGGCCCACGTAGGCGAGCCGGCGTTCCTCGGCGAGTTCCTTGGGATCAGTGGCGGAGCGCTGGTGCGGGAACAGCCCGTGCTCCATGCCGGTCAGGAACACCACCGGGAATTCGAGGCCCTTGGCTGTGTGGAGGGTCATCAGCGTGACCACACCCAGCCGTTTGGCTTCGGCCACGGCGGCGTCAATGTCCGCGCCGGGCGCGTCCGGGATCTGGTCCGCATCCGCCACGAGCGAGACCTGTTCGAGGAAGGCCCCCAGGGAACCTTCCGGGTTCTCCTGTTCGTATTCACGCACGACGGCGACCAGTTCAGCCAGGTTCTCCACGCGGGACTCATCCTGCGGGTCGGTGCTGGAACGCAGCCCGGCCAGGTAGCCGGTCTGTTCCAGGACGGCCTCCAGCGCGGCGGCAGCCCCGGAGCCGGTGGCCACCTCAGCCAGGTCATCGAGCAGCTTCACAAATCCCAGGACGGCGTTGACGGAGCGGGTGGCCATGCCGGGGGCCTCTTCGGCGCGGCGTGCCGCGGCCATAAAGGACATCCGTTCCCGCTGTGCCAGCGCAGCCACGGCTCCTTCAGCGCGGTCGCCGATCCCGCGCTTGGGTTCGTTGAGCACCCGGCGCAGGTTGACGTCGTCGTCCGGGTTCACCAGGACCCTCAGGTACGCAAGGGCGTCCTTGATTTCCTTGCGCTCGTAGAACCTGGTGCCGCCCACCACTTTGTACGGCAGGCCAACGCGGACCAGCACGTCCTCAATGGAGCGGGACTGCGCATTGGTGCGGTAGAAGATGGCAACGTCGCCGGGGCGGAGGTTGTCCTCGTCCTGCAGCCGGTCGATCTCCTTGGCGATGAACTGGGCTTCGTCATGTTCGTTTTCGCCAACGTAGCCGATGATCTTGTGGCCCTCGCCCTCAGCAGTCCACAGCCGCTTTTCGGGGCGGTTGGGATTGCGCGAGATCACCGAGTTCGCGGCGCTGAGGATGTTCTGGGTGGAGCGGTAATTCTGCTCCAGCTTGATGGTGCGGGCATCCGGGTAATCGTTCCCGAACTCGACGATGTTGCGGATGTCAGCGCCGCGGAAGGCGTAGATGGACTGATCGGAATCGCCCACCACGGTGAGCTCGGAGGCCCCCGGACCCTCCCCCACAATTTCCCGGACCAGGGCGTACTGGGCGTGGTTGGTGTCCTGATATTCGTCCACGAGTACGTGCCGGAACCGGCGCCGGTAGGAGTCCGCGAGCGCAGGGAAGGCGCGGAACATGTAGACGGTTTCGGCAATGAGGTCATCGAAGTCCATGGCGTTGGCCTGGCGGAGCCGCTGGGTGTAGCCCTTGAAGACGTCCGCCACGGCTGATTCGAAGGGATCGTTGTGGTTGGCCGAGAGGGCGTAGGAATCGGCGTCGATCAGCTCGTTTTTGAGCGCCGAGATCTTGTGCTGGATGGCCTTGGGCGCAAACTTCTTGGGATCAAGGTCCAGGCTTTTGGACACCTGGGTCACGAGCCGGAGGGAGTCAGCGGAGTCGTAAATGGAAAAGTTGGACTTCAGCCCGACGTTCGCGGCCTCCTGCCGCAGGATGCGCACGCAGGAGGAGTGGAACGTGGAGATCCACATGATCTTGGCGCGTCCGCCCACCAGCGCCGAGATGCGTTCCCGCATCTCAGCGGCGGCCTTGTTGGTGAAGGTGATGGCAAGGATCTCACCATGATGGGCGCGCCGGGTGGCAATAAGGTAAGCGATCCTGTTGCTGAGCACACGGGTTTTGCCGGAACCGGCACCTGCCACAATCAGCAGGGCACTCCCCGCGTGCTTGACCGCTTCCTCCTGCTGGGGATTCAGGCCCTCAAGGAGTTCGGCGGCATTGGGCCGGTGTTGCGTTTCATGGTTTCCCTGGCCGCTGTTGCCCTCGCCGGCGGGCTGCTGACTGGCCCAACCCGTGTTCTGGGTGCCGGGTTCGGGGCGGTGTTCAGGATTGCGCTCGGCGCCGCCCCCGGTTCCGGAAGCAGACCCGCCGCCACCGAATTCCGGGAACGCAGCGAAGCCCTCCGGGCGCGACTTGGTGATGGCGGCAGCTTTGGAACTGGCCTTGAACGGTCCGTCAGAGTACGGGTCAAACAACATATCCATGGTGCGTACAAGTCTAGGCGGTAGGGCTGACAGTCACTTCAGCCTGTGGATATCCGGACAACCGTCCCCCGGAAAGGGGGCTCAGGTGACCGAGCCGGCCTCAAGGGCCGTCCGCAACTCGCGCACCGCCGTCGTTCCTCCTGCCATGAACCAGTCCAGGCCGTTGACGCGCACCGTCTCCGTGGCGCCGCCGGCGGCGCGGACGATCGCTTTGCCGGGCAGCCAGTCCCATTCCGGGCAGCTGTGCTGGAACCAGCAGCCCAGTTGCCCGTCGGCCACGCGGCCCAGGTCGCAGGATCCGGAGCCGAACATCCGCAGGGCGGCAGCGGAGGTTGCCGCCGAATGCCAGGGCATGGCACACAACGGATCCATCAGCCAGGTGGGGTGGATGTAGGTGGCGGCGCCGAATTCGGCGAGGGGGGTTGAGTTGCGGGCACCGCCGTCGTTCCGGAACGCGGTGACAGCCCCACCGTTCAGAGTGGTGGGTTGTGCAGTGCCGCCGAGCCACAGTTTGTCCTCCTCCGGCTGGAAGATCGCCCCGAGCAGCACGTCGGCGGTGTCCTTGAGGGCAATGGCCGAGCACCAGTAGGTGGACCCATGCAGGAAGTTGTAGGTGCCGTCCACCGGATCTATGACCCAGGTGCGGCCGCTGGTTCCGGCCACCGAGGCGCCCTCCTCGCCGAGGATCCCGTCCTCCGGGCGGCAGCGCCGCAGCTGCCCCAGCACGTACGCCTCAGCGGCATGGTCCGCGGCCGTCACAATATCCGAGACCGACGTCTTCTGCTGCGACTGCAGCCCGGCCATCCGCATGAGAAGCGCCAGTTGGCCTGCTTCCCGGACCAGCGCAGCTGCCAGTTGGTAGTCGTCCAGGGTGGGATCAAGTTCGAGGGCGCTGTGCCGGCCAGTGGTCATTGACCCAGTTTATGGGGCGGGATAATGGTGCCATGGCTAAGACCCCAGCGCAGCGGATCAAGAAGCATGGCTCGAAGGCTGTTGTTCCACAGCACAACCTGCCGCCCGTCATCAACCCCACCACGGCACGGTCGCCGCAGAAGGCCCAAAACAACAGCAACCTCATTTTGATCGCCGGCGTGGTGGTCAGCCTGTTCCTGTTCTGGTACCTCCACCTGCTGACGCTGAACCAGCTGACCCAGCTCTCGGGCGGACTTGCCATGCCGGATTCGCTGGTGGGCGGGTTTGACCCAGGGTACGCAGGCCAGGTGCGCGATGCGATGGATGGCGACGCCCGCGGCCAGCTCAACTACCTCCACAAGACGGCGGGCACCCTGTTCCCGCTCATCTTCGGTTTTACGTGGCTGCTCCTGATAGGGACGAACGTGGCCAGGAAGTCCATCCGCTGGGCGCTCTGGGCGCTCCCGCTGCTGTTCGTGGTGGTCAGGTTGTGGGGCAACGTAGCCATCGATGCCCTCTTTGGACCGGAAACGCCCGACGCCGGCCAGGTCGCCTTGGCGTCCGGGCTGACGATCGCTGGTTGGGTGCTGCTGGTCCTCAGCCTGCTTGCCGGTGCGGCCGCAGTGTTCCTGCGGAAAAAGCCGCAGCGCCAAGTGGCCGGATAGTTCTCCCCATTCACGCGGGGAGCAAGGTCCCGCTAGTGTGTGAAATACAGCCACTGCCTGCGTTCTGCGGGCACAATATTGGGGGAATCCTTGGGGGAATCACGAACGGACGTTGCGCTCAACGTCGTCAAGATCAGCGGACGGGCCTGGGCACTGACTGTCCACAAGGCCGCCGGGGCACTCGCGCACGAGCCGGACGCTGACCTCTCCGCTTATGCCGGCTCAGTCCAGGCCCAGGCCGTCCGGGAGATGGATACCGAGGCCGTTCAGGCTCTCGAGGCCGAACTGCGCCTTGCAGGAATTGTTGACGCGGGCGGCACCATTACCCGGCAGTGGGTGCTGGCCGTCTGGATTTCGGCTTTCGGCCCCTTGCGGGCAGCTGCGGTGGTTCAGTCGGCGGACCTGTCCGTCCACACCGAACTCGCCCTCGCAGGCGGCCGGGGCATCGGAGTCACTTATTCCCGGCGGATACGTCACGGGGAAGCCGGCGTAGAGGTCACGGACGTCCGCGACGCCGTCGAAATTTCCTTCTTCGCTGAGGAACATGCCTGGGCCGCCATCAGGCGCCACCTCCCGGACATTCCAGAAGTACCCGGGCTGCCCAAGTCACCGGCAGCCACCGCCGGCGAAACCGTTGCGGCTGCCAGGTACACCATTCACCTCCAGGTATCGGCCCACCCGGCGGGATCACGCGTTGCCGGTTCAGGTCCGACGCCGAGTCCCGCTCCGGCCGGCGCTCCGGCCCACGGCAGCTGGGATGTCTGGACGCTGACCGACCACCTGTATGCGGTAGGGACCAATCCCTCCGGTGACGGATCCGCCCTTGCTCCGGTTGGTTCGGATGCCATCGGACGGGAGTTCGCGTGGCGCCTGCTGGGTGCGCGGGAGTACTTCGCCAGTGTCGCGGAACAGGCGGCCTGATCATGACCCTCTACGGAATGGATATTGAGAGCGGACGGCGCCTCAGCGAAGAACTTGCCCGGGCCAGCGACCGGCTGACAGCCCTCGGCAGCAGCCTCACACCCTTGATCCAGGGTTCGCCCTGGAAGGGTGGAGACGCACAGAAGTTCACCGCTGAATGGACCGGCCACAGGACAAAGCTGATCGGTACAGCGCAAGCGCTCAAGGCCGCTTCGAATGCTGTCAGGCGCAACGTCGAGGAACAGATTGCGGCCAGCAGCAAGGGATCGGGCGGACTGACCGCTCCGCATGCGCCATCGTTCTTCGACTCGCTGGTGGATTCCGTAGCCGGCGCCGCCGGGGACCTGTGGGATACGGCCGGAAACGTCACGGACACTGTCCAGGACGCGCTCGGCGGCGCCTGGAATGCCGTTCAGGACGCCGCACCGCTTCCCATCCGGAACCTCATGGACGCGCAGGGAAATGTCCTCGACCAGACCGGCAACGTTCTGGACATGGGCTGGCGGTGGATGACATCCGGTGAGCCACCATCCATCACAGAGCTGTTCGCCAACGGTTTGCTGCTGGCCACCGCCGTGGACAACCTGCGCTCGACCACCTTCACACTGGGGCTGATCAACCCTCATTACCTTGACGACGGCCGGCCGGTCGCCGGAGACCCCATCCCTGTTGGCGTCGGAACGCCGGAGGAAACCGACAGCAACGGCCGGACGGTGACACCGGTCCCGTCCACCATCAGCGCTGTACTTAGCGCCACGGACGCTGCCTACAGCGACCCGGGCATGGCCGGAACCCCGGACACGGGCATCCGCATCACCACCGTCGAGAAACCAGGCGAACCGCCCGCGTACATTGTCAGCATCCCCGGCACCACCCGGTGGCTGCCCGACGGCGCCGAAAATCCCACCGACCTCACCGGGAACCTTCAACTGGCCGGTGGCAACCTGTCCACCGCAGCCGAAGCCGTCCGGCTGGCCATGGAGAACGCCGGCATTCCCGCGGGTGCCCCGGTGATGCTATCCGGGCACTCCCAAGGCGGAATGATCGCTGCCGCACTCGCTTCCGACGCCGGCTTCACCGACCGCTTCAACGTCACCAACGTCGTCACGTTCGGTTCACCTGTGGATTCGACGCCCATCCCGCCGTCCATCGATGTCCTGGCGCTGCAGCACGCCGGAGATCCCGTACCGAGAGTGGACCTGGCCGACGCCACCGCGTGGCCGGGCGGGATCGTCTCCACCACCCAGGACAACGGGGCCACCATCGTAACTATGCCAAACCCGGACATCGACCCCGGGATCGCCGGCATCAACTATCACGACGCCTATCGCTACGTGGATTCTGTCAGCGAGCACGAGGCCGCGGGGCCGCTCGCCCAGTACAGTCAACAGCAGTCAACCCAACGATTCCTGACTATGGATGCCGGCCAAGTGAGCTCCACGGTGTCCAACGTTTCCCGAAAGCAGTGATTATGCGCCACCTCCTTACCATTGCCAGAGCGCTGGCCTTAGGGCTGGTCGTCCTGGGCATATCGGCGTGCGTGGCGAAAGGCCCGTCCAATGCTGAACGGCTGGAAAGCGACATGCAGGAAGCCGCCATGTCCGTTCCCGGCGTTGAGTCGGCGCTGGTCAATGTCAACCTGAACACCTCGGGAAACTTCATCAATGTGAAGCTGGTTGGCAACAGCCAGGACGAGGCAGGCCTCGCCGAAGTGCTTGGCGAAGCGCTCCCGCCGATGCTGGCGAAAACAACAGAGCTCGAGTCGGGTTCCTTCGCCATCAGTATCTTCTCGCCGGACGACTCCGTGTCCACCGGGGCTGATGCCCTCGGCTACTCCGGGGGAAAATCACTGAGCAAGTTCCGCGAGTTTTTCACGAACTAGGGCCGCCCCGCAGCTGCCGTCAGCCGGAGTTCGGCGGCTGCCTGGCGGTGCCGGTGCACCCGCTGCGCGATCACCAGCCCCGCAGCCGCAACACCCACGGTCACCGGGTAGCCCATCAGCCGCTCCAGCGTGCCCGGCTCCGGGACGTTCAGTCCGGTCACCCCGGCGGTGATGAGCGCAGCAGCGGACACCACGCCGCAGGCCAGGATGAACCATGCCAGCGGGGTCTTGTGCAGCCACAGCAGGCCCAGTACCAGGAGCGCGAGCGCGCCGGCGACGAAGTACATGACAGCGCCCACGTAGTGCCAGAACGAGCCCACGTCTTCGGGCACCAATCCCACCAGCACTGTTCCTGCACCGGCGGTTCCGGTCAGGATACGCACCGCCGCAGCGGCCAGCCAGGGTTTCCTGCGGGCAGCAGGAACCGGGGTGCCTGCCCGGGCGGCCACGCACAACAGCCCGGTACTGAGCAGCAACGCTCCGAGGACCATCCCGAGTCCCTGCACCACAAACGAAGCATTCATCAGCCAGTTCAACGGCGAGCAGACCTCGCGGCCATCGTAGATCCCGCAGTAGATGGCCCCCAGGTCACTGATGTAGCCGGTGCGGAGGTCATAGGGCCGTGGGCCTGCCCACGCTGCGATCACGGCTGCCTCCGCCGCAAAATACTGCAGCACGCTCAGGACGGACCACGCGCCGATGTACTGCCGGGTGGAGGTTGTATCGGGAATATACGCCACTGCGGAAGCGGAGGACGGGGCTGATCTCATGCCAAGAGCGTAGTACGGGCGCGCACCTTGTATGCTGGTATCCGTGTCCGGACGGACCGGCCCTGCCGGATCGACCGGGAACATGCCCTCGTAGCTCAGTGGATAGAGCACGGCTCTCCTAAAGCCGGTGTCGTTGGTTCGATTCCAATCGAGGGCACTTGAACTTGTCCGTCCCGGCGTTTGATCTCCGCGCGTACCTGCTGGGCCCCGCCACGGGGTCGGGGCGGTCCGGAACCTGGGCTGTTGAGCGCCAGTTGCTGGACCGCGCCACCGGCACCCACGGAACCTTTTCCGGCGTCGTACGTTTTTCCCCCACCGACGACGGCGGCCTGGCCTTCCACGAGGAAGGCACCATGCGCTGGCCTGCTTTTACAGGTCCCGCCTCACGGGAATACCTCCTCAGGGCTTCCGGCCAAGCGGCTGCCCTGGACGTGTTTTTCGCCGACGGCCGCCCTTTCCACCGGATGAGTTTCGCGCCGGACGCCAGCCACGACAACCACTGGTGCGATCCGGACACGTACCGCGTGAGCTACACCTATGGGGGCCCGGACCGGTTCGGCTACACGTGGGAAGTCAGCGGGCCGCTCAAGGACCTGCAGCTCACCTCGCGGCTGCACAGGATGCCGGCCGACGGCTTAGGCTCGGAACCGTGAAAGCCCGCATTGTTGTCTCCGCCATCTGTGTCTTCGACGACGCCGGGAGGCTCCTGACCGTCCGCAAACGCGGCACCCGGATGTTCATGCACCCCGGCGGCAAACCGGAAGCCGGCGAATCCGCTGTCCAGGCCGCCGCCCGCGAACTCCGGGAAGAAGTGGGGATCGTGGTGCAGCCGGGCGAGCTGGAGCTGATGGGCGTCTGGATTGCCGATGCCGCCAACGAGGCCGCCACGGACATCGAGGCAACGGTTTTCAGGGCGCCGGGGACCTGGACCGCCCACCCCGCCGGCGAAATCGACGAGATCCGCTGGCTAGACCTGGCCGCTCTGGCCCGCGGCGCGGCACACCCCACGGACCTGGCGCCGCTCCTGACGGACCACATCCTGCCGGAGCTCGCGTCACCCAACATCCAAAGGCGGGATCCCGGCGCTAAGAAGCTCCTTTAGCGCCGGGATCCCACCACTCGATCAGGGGTCAGTACTCCGGAACGGCTTCCTCGGCCACGGCCGTGGCTTCGGCGAACTGCGTCCTGTACAGCTCGGCGTAGCGGCCTTCAGCTGCGAGCAGCTCGGTGTGCGAGCCGCGCTCCACGATCTGCCCGTCCTCCACCACCAGGATGACGTCGGCGGCGCGGATGGTGGACAGCCGGTGGGCAATCACGACGGCGGTGCGCCCCTCGAGTGCGGCGCCCAGGGCTGCCTGGACGGCTGCTTCGTTCGTGGAGTCCAGTGCGGCCGTCGCCTCGTCCAAAATCACTACCCGGGGCTCGGAGATCAGCAAACGGGCGATGGTGAGCCGTTGGCGTTCTCCGCCGGAGAGCCGGTAGCCGCGCTCGCCCACCACAGTGTCCAGGCCATCGGGCAGGGACCGGATCATGGTTTCCAGGCGGGCCTGACGGATGGCCTCCCACATGTCATCCTCGGTGGCGTCCGGCCTGGCGAGCCGGAGGTTGGAGGCGATGGATTCGTGGAAGAGGTGGCCGTCCTGGGTGACCATACCCAGGGTGTCGCGCAGTGAATCGAAGGTGACGTCCCGGACGTCCAGCCCCGATTTGGGCAGGCTGCCGCCGAGCCGCACGGCCCCGGAGTCGACGTCGTACAGGCGTGACAGGAGCTGGGCGATGGTGGATTTTCCGGCGCCGGAGGACCCCACCAGGGCCACTGTCTGTCCGGGCTCCACGCGGAAGCTGATGCCGTGCAGCACTTCCTCGCCGCCCCGGGTGTCCAGCGTGGAGACTTCCTCCAGCGAGGCCAGTGAGACCTTGTCCGCGGACGGGTAGGCGAAGCGGACGTTGTCGAACTCAACGCTCACCGGGCCGCGCGGCACGGCCTCCGCGCCGGGCTTCTGCTGGATCAGCGGTTTGAGATCGAGGATTTCGAAGACGCGCTCAAAGCTGACCAGGGCGCTCATGATCTCCACGCGTGCGTTGGACAGCGCCGTGAGCGGGGCGTAGAGGCGGGTGAGCAGGAGTGCCAGCACCACGACGTCGCCAGCGGCAAGCTGCCCGCCGATGGCCAGCCAGCCACCCAGCCCGTAGACAAGCGCCAGCGCGAGGGCGGAGACGAGGGTAAGGGCGGTGACGAACGTGAACTGCAGCATGGCCGTGCGGACGCCGATGTCCCGCACCCGGCCGGCCCGGACCGCGAACTCGCGGGATTCCTCATCCGGCCTGCCGAACAGCTTGACCAGGGTGGCTCCCGGAGCCGAGAAGCGCTCGGTCATCTGGGTACCCATGGCGGCGTTGTGCTCGGCAGCCTCGCGGCGCAGGTCCGCGAGGCGGGAGCCCATACGGCGGGCGGGGATCAGGAAGATCGGAAGCAGGATCATGGCCAGCACAGTGACCTGCCAGGAGGTTCCCAGCATCACGATCAGGGTCAGGATAAGGGCCACTACGTTGCTGACCACCCCGGACAAGGTGCCGGCGAACGCGGACTGGGCGCCGATGACATCGTTGTTGAGCCGGCTGACCAGGGCGCCGGTGCGGGTCCGGGTGAAGAACGCGATGGGCATTTTCTGCACGTGGTCAAAGACCCGCGTGCGGAGGTCCACAATGACGCCTTCGCCGATGTTGGAGGACAGCCACCGGCTCACGAGCCCCACACCGGCTTCGGCCACGGCAACCACCGCGATCAGCAGGGCCAGCCGGATCACCTGGTCGGTACCAGACTTAGCCACGATGGCGTCCACCACCTGGCCGGCCAGGACGGGCGTGGCCACGGCAAGGAACGCCATCACCACGGACAGCGCCACGAACGCTATCAGTTTGGTCCGGTGCGGGCGGGCGAAGCCCAGGACCCGCTTCAGGGTGGCCTTTGAAAACGGCTTGGACCCGTTTTTGGCCCGGGAAATGTTGTAGAGGGAGTGCCAGGCGACGCCATCCATGCTCATCGCTGCTGCTCCGTTGCGCCGGTCATCAATTCAGTTACCATCCCATTTTCAACATTCCAGCGGACATCGAGCTCGACGTTTTCGAGCAGTCTCCGGTCATGGGTTACCAACAACAACGCGCCCTCATAACTTCCCAGGGCCTCTTCCAGCTGCTCAATGGCGGGCAGGTCGAGGTGGTTGGTGGGCTCATCCAGGACCAGCAAATTCACCCCGCGTGCCTGCAGCAGGGCCAGGGCCGCCCGGGTGCGCTCCCCCGGCGAGAGGGACTCGACCGGACGGGCAGTGTGGTCAGCCTTCAGCCCGAACTTGGCCAGGAGGGTACGGACTTCAGCCGGCGTCAGGTCCGTGAGGACGGCCTCGACGGCGTCACCCAGGCTGAGGTGCCCGGCCAGCAGGCCGCGGGCCTGGTCGATTTCGCCGACAGCCACCGAGGCGCCCATGGCCGCCTTCCCGGAGTCTGGCTCCTGGACGCCCAGCAACAGGCGGAGCAACGTCGACTTTCCTGCCCCGTTGGGACCCGTGATGCCGATCCGCTCCCCCGCGTTGAGCTGAAGATTGACCGGGCCAAGCGTGAAGCTGCCCTGCTTCACCACCGCATCACGAAGAGTTGCCACGACGGCGCTGGACCGCGGAGCCTGGCCGATGGTGAACTGCAGCTGCCATTCCTTCCGCGGTTCCTCCACCACGTCCAGCCGGGCGATCCTGGATTCCATCTGCCGGACCTTCTGTGCCTGCTTCTCCGAGGACTCAGTGCTGGCGGCGCGGCGGATCTTGTCATTGTCCGGGCTCTTCTTCATGGCGTTCCGCACGCCTTGCGAGCTCCATTCGCGCTGGGTCCGTGCCCGGGAGACGAGGTCAGCCTTGGTGGAGGCGAACTCCTCGAACTTTTCGCGGGCATGCCGGCGCGCAACGGCGCGCTCTTCGAGAAACGCCTCGTAGCCGCCGTCGTAAACCGCTACGGAGTTCTGGGCGAGATCCAGCTCCACGATGGTGGTCACGCAGCGGGCCAGGAACTCGCGGTCATGCGAAACCAGCACCACGCCGCCGCGCAGGCCCTGGACAAAGGCTTCCAGCTTGGCCAGGCCGGCGAGGTCAAGATCGTTGGTGGGCTCATCCAGCAGGACAATATCGAAGCGGCTCAGCAGCAGGGCAGCAAGGGCCACACGTGCGGCCTGGCCGCCGGAGAGCCCGGTCATGGGCGCCTCTGCACCGGTCTCCAGGCCGAGGTCGGCAAGAACGGCCGGAATGCGTTCGTCGAGGTCGGCCGCCCCGGAAGCCATCCAGCGGTCAAAGGCCAGGGAGTAGGCGTCATCTGCGCCGGGAGCGCCGGAGCCCAGCGCCTCGGCAGTGGACTCCATCTCCGCCGTGGCCTGGGCGCAACCGGTCCGGCGGGCGATGTAGGCGGCCACGGTCTCCCCCGCCACGCGTTCGTGCTCCTGGGGCAGCCACCCCACGAAGGCGTCCGAAGGCGCCAGGCTCACGGCGCCGCCCTGCGGCTCGTCCACACCGGCCAGCAAGCGCAGGAGGGTGGATTTGCCCGCACCGTTGGCACCCACCACGCCCACCACGTCGCCGGGGGCAACAGTGAGGGACAGCTTCGAGAACAGGGTGCGGTGATCATGGCCACCGGAAAGGTCTTTGGCAACAAGGGTTGCAGTCATGGTGTGGGTCTTTCCTCTCGCTGCCGCCGGGCCGGAGGAGCTGCCTGAATCAGCCCGGAAGTGCGGGAAATTCCGCAGCCTGGCGCTCCGCGAAGTACCGGGACACTAAAGAGCCCGCCGATCCGGACTTGGGGGGTGTACGGACCAACGGGCTCGACCATCAAGCATAGTCGACTCCGCACGCCGCACCAAACCGCTCCCCAAAGTCAGGCTAAAATCAAGGCAATCATCCGTTCTGCAGAGAGCCGTTCATGCCCATTTCCGCCAAGGCGTTCCAACGCTGGCTGCAAGGCATCGCCCCGGAAACCAGCATCTCAGACGTCTGCCGGGTTTCGGGGATCAAGCGGACCACACTGGCCCAGCAGCTGGTCCGCGGAAAGGTGGCGGAGTCAACAGTGGTGAGCATCAGCCGCGCCTACAACGTCAATCCGCTCACTGCGCTGGCAGCTTTCGAGACGTACATTCCCCTGACGGCGGAGGAGGCGCCTGCGCCCACCCGGTCCGAGCTGGTCAGCCAGATCGCCACTGCAGATCTCCTGCGGGCGCTCCTGGCGCGCTCGGTTGGCACCCCTGCGGGGGCAGAGCCGGACGGACAACCAGGGGCGGTGGCGGCCCACGGTGCGCCGCCACTGGAACCGCCCCCGCATGCCACGTCAGTGAAGAACTGGGTAGAGGCAATCGACGACGGCGAGCTCCGGCACCGCGTTTCGGAGGCCACCGGGATTGCCCCGCAGAACTATTCGGCCCAGCTGACCGCCAACAGGCTGGCCCCGGAACTGGCAGTGGCCACCTCCCTGGCGGCCGGCGTCGGACCGGCCAACGGCCTGGTGGCAACCGGCCTGGTCACGGAGGCCGAAGCAGGCTGGGCCCCGGGAGCCCGCGAGGCCGCCTTGGCCGGCCTCTCCGACGGCGAGCTGACCACACTCGCGGGAGAGCGGCTTCAGGCCCTCGGCCGGGCTCTGCGCCGGCACGAACATGACCAGGAACAAACCGAAAAGATCTGGGAGAACCTGGGATGATCGCAATTCTTCAGTGGTCAACACTGGCCATCTGCGTTGTGGTGGCGGCGGCCCGCGTTCCCAGCGCCGTCCGGGGCGAGAACCGCTCCCTTTTCTACATCTTCGCGTTGATGGCGTTGGCCATCCTCCTGAGCATCGAGGCACCATATCTCGCAGTCGACCAAGCCATGGGCGGGGTCAACGCAGCCAACCTCCTGCTCCGCTTTGTGATTTTCGGCGCCATCTATTTCGTGGGCATCCGGATCACCAGGGGGTTCAACGCCGCCGACGCCTACCGCCTGATCGCCGGGCGCGTCGGGATGTCCGTGCTGGCCGTCATCTCCGTGGTGGTGGTAGCCGTGTTCCTGATGATGGAAACAGCAGGCTCTTCAGCGGGCCTGAGCGCCCTGTCTGCAAAGGACGGCCCCAATGAGGTGCTCGTTGAGTATTACGCCGCCGCCGGCCGCGCCTATCCCGCCTATGTGGCTCTGGTTCTGCTGCCGGCGATGTGCCGCGCCTGCCGGAGCACTCTCCCACCGCTCGTCCGGATGGCAGCCCTCCTGCTGGCCACCGGTTCGGTTGCCATCGGCCTGAGCCTTCTGTTCCCCCTGATCCCCCCCGAATCGGGTTCCCTCAGGTTTGTGATCAACTACACGGCGGTGCTCTGTTTTGTGGTTGGTCTGGCTCTGATCTGGGCGGCAAGGGTGCGGCACGGTGGAAAGATGACTCCCAGAAGGACATCTACTGAAAAGTAACCATTCCGTGTTTTCACAAAATCATTAGATATGACACAATCATGAATGTGTGAAGGTGGGTACCGGGGTTTGTGAACGGGGATAACTTCTTGGACGCCCGGGCTTTTTGATCTTTTGCGCGCATTGGGGGGATGAGTGGTGGCGGGCCGTTGGGGACCGCCCCCACTCAGCCTGTTTAAGGCCCCTGCCCTGGCGTGGCCTGGTCCAGCCACCCGGCCGGGGAAAACTACCTCGCGAACCTCAAGGTCACGAGCTGGAAGGGACGCAGCGAAAGCTCCGCGGCGGCGTGCTTACCAGCATCGCCGGCGGAAATCCGGACGCCAGGAGCTTCTGTGGTCCGCTCCAGCAGATCAGTGGCCTCGGCGGATGTCGCAGGGAAGTTAGCTGTAAGGGAACCTATGGAGCGCTGCCCCAAAGACTCGTAAAGCCGCACCACAACATCGCCTGAGCCGTCTTCAGCAAGCTTCACGGACTCGATGACGAGGGCTGGGTTGTCCACAGCGAACAGCGGTTCAGCGCCATGGGCGCCACGCACCAGCCGCGGCACGAGGTTGGTTCGGTAGCCCTCCTCCACGGCTTCCGCAATTCCCGCACCGGGCCGTATTGTCACGGTCAGTTCGTGCTGGCCACGGTCCGCCGCCGGGTCCGGGAACTTGGGCGCCCGCAAAAGGGACAGCCGCACCTCCGTGGTGGTGCCGCCGTCGGACTCCCTGATGCTCCTGGTGACATCGTGGCCGTACGTGGACGAATTGGAAATCGCGACGCCGTACCCCGGCTCCGCGACGTGGATCCAGCGGTGCGCGCAGATTTCGAACTTCGCTGCCTCCCACGAGGTGTTGACGTGGGTGGGCCGGAAGACGTGGCCGAACTGCGTCTCCGACGCCGAGCGGTCCGCCCTCACGTCCAGCGGAAAGCCCAGCTTGAGCAGCTTCTCGTGCTCCTGCCAGTCAACGGCAGTGGTGATGCTCAGGGAGTCACTGCCGGCCTCAAGCAGGATCCGCTGGGTCACCGGCGACGAGCCTGCAACCCGGTTCACCACCACAACAGCGCTGGTGCCGGAGCGCTCAAGGCTGACTGCCTGTGCTTCCGTCAGGGGTTTGACGTTCCGGCGGTAGAACTCGTCGATGTCCCAGGCATCCCATTCGTTGGGGGTGTCCCGGTGCAGCTCGAGCAGGTTTCCGCGGGTGCCCGGAGCGATGGCCTCGCGCCCGGTGGCATAGTCCGTGAGGGAGGCAAGGAGCCCATCGGAATCCAGGACGGCCCTGATCACGCCGTTGTCCAGCACATAACCGTCGTCGGCAGCGGTGGCTTGGACCGGCTCCTTGGCGGCTGCCGGTTCAGCCACACCCAGGGCGGGAACGCCGCTCCGTGAATGGGGCGCCGCATTAAGCAGGAAGGTCTGTGAGCCCTCACCCAACAAGGCGGTTGCCGCCTGGCCGATCAGGGTTTCGAGGCCTTCGCTGATGGCGGCGTAGTTCCGTTCCGCGTCCTGGTGGACCCAGGCAATGGAACTGCCCGGCAGGATGTCGTGGAACTGGTGCAGCAGGACCAGCCGCCAGAGCCGCTTCAGTTCAGCAGCCGGATACTCAAAGGCGCCGGCCGTGCGGACCGCTGCCGTGGCGCACCACAGTTCCGCTTCGCGGAGGAGGTGTTCGCTGCGCCGGTTCCCGCGCTTGGTCTGGGCCTGGCTGGTATACGTTCCGCGGTGGAGTTCCAGGTACATTTCACCGGCCCACACGGGCAGGGCGGTGTACTCCTCCTCCGCCTCGGTGAAGAAGCTTTCGGCGGATCCGATCCTGACCTTGGGTGAGCCCTCGAGGTTGGCAGCCCTGTGGCCTGCTGCCAGCATTTCCCGCGTGGGGCCGCCGCCGCCGTCGCCGTAGCCGAACGGCACCAAGGAGGTGGTGCCCCTCCCATGGTCGCGGTAATTCCGCTCGGCATGGGCGAGGTCGCGCGCGCTTAGCTCCGAGTTGTAGGTGTCAACGGGCGGGAAGTGCGTGAAGAGCCGGGTGCCGTCAATGCCTTCCCAGTTGAAGGTGTGGTGCGGCATCCGGTTGATCTGGTTCCATGAGATCTTCTGCGTCAGGAACCAGCGGCTGCCGGCTGATTTGACGATCTGCGGCAGGGCTGCGGAGTAACCGAACGAATCCGGCAGCCACGCCTCACGGCATTCGACGCCGAACTCGTCCAGGAAGAAGTTCTTGCCTTCAATAAACTGCCGGGCCATGGCTTCACCGCAGGGCATGTTGGTATCTGATTCCACCCACATGCCGCCCACGGGAACGAACTGGCCGGCCTTGACCTTCTCGCGGATCCGGCCGAACAGCTCAGGGTAGAACTCCTTCATCCAGGCAAACTGCTGCGCCGAGGAGCAGGAGAACACAAAGCCCGGGTCCTCATCCATCAGCGCCACCACGTTGGAGAACGTCCGGGCGCATTTGCGGATGGTCTCCCGCACAGGCCAAAGCCACGCGGAGTCGATATGGGCGTGGCCTGTCGCCACCAGCTGGTGGGCCGAGGCGTACGCAGGCCTGGACAGGACTTCCGCAAGCGCCGCGCGTCCTGCTGCCGCGGTGCCGGCGACGTCGTCCGGATCCATCAGATCCATCATCCGTTCCAGCGCACGGAGGATCTCGTGGCGGCGCGGGAGCTCGGTGGGGAGTTCGTGCATCAGCCCGGCGATGGTCCCGATGTCCTGCTGGAGTTCCCAGACGGTCTGATTGAGTTCGGCGATGGCGATGGTGCCCAGCCTGTACTGCGGGGCCGTTCCCGCCGTCGACTTATCCCCGTAAGGAGTGGCGGCGAAAGTCCAGCCCTGCGCAACATCGGGGTTGGCTGCCGCTTCAATGTAGAAGTCCACGGACATGCCGCTGCCAAGCAGTTTCAGCGGGATGTACTGGTTCCGCGGCGAGATGGCCTTGATGATGGTGCCGTCCGGCCGCCAGGCAATTCCTTCGCACTGGAAACCCGGGGCTTCGGTGGTGAAGCCGATGTCGGCAACGATTTCCACCGCAGTGTCCGGTCCGGTACCCCAGCCCTCGGGGACGTCGCCCTGCAGGCGAAGCCATTTGGTCCCCCAGGGCTTGCCCCAGGCGGCACCGTGTTCTTGAGGCAGGAAGTCGTGCCGCAGGGCCTCCATCACGGAGACAGGTTCGTCCGGCACATCCCAGCTGCTCAGCTTCAGGGGAATGCTGCGGGTGTAGACGGCGGGATTGATCCGCTCCCGGATAAACCGGTCCAGGCGGACCTCGGTGATCCGGCGGTTGTCATGCAATGTAAGCCCTCTTTAATGCTTGAACTGGAGAATTCAGATCCGGACAAACCCGTCCAAACGATGGATAAAATCTACTGGCAAGTAGCCAAATAGCCAAGCTTCACCACCATTCCGGGTACCGGTCCGGGCCCTTTATCCCCTAAGCTCCGCGGGGATCCGGACGTCCGGCAGGGTAATCCGGCGCTGTCCGGCATAGATGTTCAGGCTCGCACCGCGGCTGAAACCGGCCAACGTTATTCCGCTGGCCTCGGCCAGTTCCACGGCCAGGCTCGACGGCGCGCTGACCGCGGCCAGCACGGGGATCCCGGCCATTGCGGCTTTTTGGACGAGCTCAAATGACGCCCGGCCGGACACCTGCAGGATGAGACCGGAGAGGGGAAGCAAACGTTCCCGGAGGGCCCAGCCCACCACTTTGTCCACTGCGTTGTGGCGGCCCACATCCTCGCGGAGGCACAGGAGCCGCACGCCGCCGTCGTCCTCCATCCGGAAGAGCCCCGCGGCATGGACGCCGCCCGTGACATCGAAAACAGCCTGAGCTTCCCTGAGCCGCTCCGGAAGCGAAGCCAGGATGTCCGCGGGTACGGTCAATGGATCCGCGGCCGGGCTGAATTGCGAGGACTTCCGGACGGCGTCGATTGAATCCGTGCCGCAGATCCCGCAGGAACTGGACGTGAAAACGTTCCGGCCCTTTTCCGGGAGCTGCACGTCTGGGCGGAGCTGGGCTTCGACCACGTTGAAGGTCTGCACACCGTCCTCGTCCTCGCCGGCGCAGAACCGCAGGGAAACCAGCTGCTCGGCACTCCAGATGATCCCCTCGGACACCAGGAAACCGGCCACCAGGTCGAAATCGTCCCCGGGGGTCCGCATGGTCACGGAAAAGGACATGCTGCCAAGCCTGATTTCGAGCGGTTCCTCGACGGCGAGCACGTCTTCGCGGTGCCGGACCGGGAATTCAAGGGCATTGGGCGAGCCGTCAAGAACATACTTGTGCACCTTGCGGCGCTGGGTCACGCGTCCCATCAGCTGCCGGCCATCCTGCCTGCGGGAATCCGGCTGACGTTCCTGGTCTTCGGGCGGGAGGTGTTCATACGTCAATCATCGCACCACGGACGGCAGCAGTGGACGTGGGCGGGACGGCCGGAGACGGGATGGCAGGTGTGCTCAATCCAGCAGGGCACTCCAGTCCACCGGACCGGCGGGCTTCGCCTTTTTGCGTGCGCCATCCTTCCCGGCGCTGTCCTGGCCGGCGATGTCCTGGCCGGCGCTGTCCTTGCCGGCGTTGTCCGTGCCGGCAGCCCCTGGTGCAGTCCTGGCAGCCCTGCTCCGGGTTTTTGTGCCCGGCGGTTCCGGGGCAGGAACAGGCGGCCCCCAAGGCAGGGCGAACGCGGGCACCAGCTCACCCAGTTGCACGCCGTGCGGCGGCACCACCATGACACCGTGGGCCGATGCCAGCCCGCGCATCATCCCCGGACCCGTGTGCCGGGCCGGTGAGGCCATGCCGTAGAGGAGCCGGAACGGCATCAGCCGGGTGCGGCCCGTCTCCGGCTCAAGGGTGGCTCCGCACGGGACCTCCTGCACCGGGGGCAGCGGGCGGTGGCCCAGGGCAGCCAGCAGCGGCTCCCCCACCGTTGAGAGCGCCATCATGGCAGCCAAGGGGTTGCCGGGAAGTCCCAGGACGAACCGCCCGTCCGGGAGTTCGGCAAGGACGGCGGGGTGGCCGGGACGCATGGCTATGCCGTCGATGATCAGCCGTCCGCCGAGTTCGGCCACGGCGCGGCGGAGGTGGTCCGTGTCGGAGCGGCCGGTCCCGCCGGTGGTGATGACGACGTCGGCCGGGACAAAATCATCCGGTGCGATGCCGGTGGGCGCGGCACCAGGCGGCACAACGCCGGGCGGCACCATTTCGTCACGCCCGACGCCGTCACCCGGGGACGCAGCGTCCGGCACCTCGGGTGCGAGGTCCTCCAAACCTGCCAGCCACTCGCTGTAGGAGTCGCCGATTCTTTCCTGGCCGCCGTAGATGCCCCCGAGCATGCCTATCACGGCGGCGAGTTGGGGTCCGAAGGTGTCCCGCACCTGACCGGGGCTGGGCAATCCCCTTGCCACCACTTCAGAGCCGGTCATCAGCAGCTTGACCACCGGCTTCCCCTGGACCAGGAGGTCATCGTGTCCGGCCAGCGCAGCGACGGCCAGATGAGCCGGATTCAAAGCCACTCCCGCTTTGACCAGCACCTCCCCCGCCAATGCTTCCTCGCCGGCTTTCCGGATGTGCTGGCCGTTCCTGGGCTCTCCCGGCCGGGCGGTTCCGCCGGTTAACAGAAGCGGCAGGCCGTCGTCGTCGGTGCCCAGCACCGAACTCTCGCTGCGCAGGATCGCTTTGGCGCCCGGCGGGATCAGTCCGCCGGTGACAATGGGACTCGCCTGGTGCGGGGCCAGCCGCTGGCCGGCCTCGGCAACAATCCAGGGGCCGCTGCCGTTGACCGCCCAGCCATCCATCGCGGAGGACGCGTAGTGCGGCATGTCATGCAAGGCCGTGATGTCTTCAGCCAGAACCCTGCCGAGGGCCTGCCCCAACGGCACCCGTCCCGGGGGAATGGGCGTGGCGGCGTCGAAGGCCGCCTTGCGTGCTTCCTCCCACGTATGGGCCAGGTGGTGTGCCGGGGGTTGCTGCGGGGCCGGGCTTTCGTCTGCGTCGCCAGGGGCGGCAGTCATCCGACGGGCATCATTCGACGGGCGTCCCTGCGGACTGGGCGTCGTAGTCTTTGGCCAGTGAGCGGGCAACGTCCATGGCGGAGGACATGGACACAGCATCGGTGGCCTGTCCGGATCCGGCCGCCAGACCGGCTGCGAAACCAGCAATGAAGGTGGTCAACGGGGCCGCAGGGCGCACTACTGAATGCGCGGCCACCCCGGCCAGCGACAGGATCGCGTTGACATCGATCTGGACGTCCTCCAGCTCGTAGGCCTGAAGCAGCGCCCGGCACCACTCTTCCAGTGTCTCGTCCTGGTTCTTCACGCTCAGTCTCCCAAATCATCTGCGGCGGCGTCTGGCTGCGAACCACTCAGTGGTTCCACGCCGGCCACTCCAAGTGCGGCGGCATCGTCCCAGGTGTCCACGTCAGCTGTGGAGCCCGCCGGGACGGCGACAAGCTGCACGTCCAGCCTAGCAAGGAGTGAGGTGACCGAAGCGTTCGTCAGGCCTCCCACTGCCGCCCGTTCGTCCACAGCACGTTGTAGCGCGGGTGTGCTATAAAATCCGACGAGGGGCTGGCGCCGCCCGTCCTCCGAAACAGCAACAACTCCGTCCGGCTGTCCGGCTCCTGCGGTACCCAACATTTTCCTGAGCTCTGCGACCGCACGCTCCACATGGGGCATGTCGCAGGCCAGCACCAGGGTGAAGGGCGGACGTTTTCCGCCCACGGCGGCCAGGCGCGCAAGCCCGGCCCCGATCGCGGCGGCGGGGCCACCGTAGACCGGTTCCTCCCGGCAGCCGAGCAGCCCGGCAGGCAATTCAGCAGGATAGGGACCAACCACAACGGCGGCCCGGGCTCCCCCGGCAGCGGCGGCCGAGCGGCGGAGGAGCGTATCGCCGTCGTACGTCAGGCTCTGCTTCGGCACGCCTCCCAGCCGTGACGAACGGCCGCCGGCAAGGATAACGGCGTCAAAGGGCACAGGGTCAGGATCCACACTCCCAGCCTAACCGTGCGGCCACGGCCGCGGCAGTCCACGGGGCGCAGGCGAGCTGGGAGGAGACTCTGTGAAGGTGGCGGTCAGGCAGCCCGTTCAGGCAACAGGAAGGGGTCCCACGCGGGCGTAGGCTTTTCGAGTTCCTTGATCTGCCAGATGGTGCCGTGGGGCGGCTCGGGAACAATCCTCAGCTTCCAGCCCATTTCAGAGGGCGTGTGGTCACCTTTGGTGTTGTTGCACCGGAGGCAGGCCGCGACGAGGTTCTCCCAGGAGTCCGTACCGCCGCGGGATTTCGGCTGGACATGGTCGATCGTGTGGGCTGCTTTTCCGCAGTAGGCGCACCGGTGGCCGTCCCGCCGCAGTACCCCGCGGCGGCTCACGGCAGTGCTGTGGTTGTATCTCGGGCGGATGTAGCGGTTCAGGAGGATCACGGACGGGCGGCCCAATATCTCCTGCGGTCCCACCACGGGATCTTCGCCTTCGGCAACAACACTCGCCTTGCCGGTAAGCACAAGGACGAGCGCCCGGCGGAAGGTGATCACCGCCAGCGGTTCATATCCAGCATTCAGAACGAGAGTGCGCATGCACGTACCTCTTTGTGGCCGCACCCGTCAGGGGCACGAGGGCCGGCTGCCCCCGGCATAATCCGGGCTATGGATCGACACCACAAGAGTAAACAAAGAAACCCGTGATTAACTAATCGCCGGCACGGGAACACCGTCGTGTCGGGCACTGGTTCCTCCCCGTGGCGGGGCCGCTCCCCCACTGCCGGTCCCCCAAGGTCGCTCCCCCCAGTGCCGCCCCCCCCTGCCGGTCCCCCGTGAGGCGGCCCGGGACAGCAAAGGACCCCCGCCGGGTGGCGGGGGTCCTTGAAGCTGAAGCAGCTGCTAGGAAACGCGGATGAAAACCGGTCCCGAGCCAACGTTGGCGCTGAATACAACGGTCTGGTTGCCGTTGTAGCCGCCGTGCACTGCCTGGCCGTTGCCGGCGTACACAGCGATGTGGGCAACGCCCGCGCCGCCGTCGGCGTAGTAGATCAGGTCGCCCGGCTGAGCTTCGGCGGCACTCACGGTGCGGCCCAGGCCCAGGTAGCCCGCGGGCCAGTCGTGGAAGTTGATGCCAACGGCAGCCAGGGAGTTGGTCACCAGCATGGTGCAGTCCTGCATAACACCGAGCTGTGCGTAGGCAGCGGAGAGGATTGCTGCTCCCTTGCCGCTGGCAGCAACCGGTGCCGGTGCGGCCGGAGCCGCGGCGGTGGTCACCTTGACAGCAGCGGCGCGGGCCGGAGCAGCGGCGGGAGCTGCTGCTTCCTGCACCTCAACCTCGGGCTCAGGTGCCTCAACAACGGGAGCCGGTGACGTGGTGACAGCAGGCTTCTCGTAGGAGATCGCAATGGTGGATTCAGCGGAGATTACTGCCGGGGCGGAGACCTCAAGCTCAAGGTTCGAGACCGGGGACACTTCACGCTGGACGCTGGTGTCGGCGGCGTTTGCCGCGATACCGCTGGTGAGGACCAGGCCGGAGGCAGCAGCGATAACCGCTGCCTGGCGGCCCATGCCGCCGGCGTTGTCGCCGACAGCCTTGGCAATGACAGCCAGCGAGTTGGTCTTGGTGGTGACCTCGGCGCGGTGCCGTGCAACTGTTGCACGAGTAGTCATTAATTTTCTCTCTTTCGATTTCCTCAGGACCGCGTGGGCAGGCCAGGGTTTGGACGCGCCGGCATCTTGGGGGTACGTCGGCACGTCCCGAACGGGGATTTAGCGAAAGGTTCAGGCGGCATTGGTCCTGCAGCGCGAGGCTGCAGGATTATTGCCCGGCAGGAACCGGGAGCGGTGGTTAGTTAGCCGCCCATGGTGAAGAAGGAGGAGGTGCCCGTGGAGGCCGCCGAGTGGAGCAGCGTGCCCTGTCCCGGGTTGAGCGCGCTGATCATCATGCCGTTGCCGACGTAGATACCAACGTGCGCGCCGCCATTCTGCATGACCAGGTCACCGGGGACCGGCGTGGAGGTCGGCTTCATTGCGGTCCAGGCATTGACGCGGGGAATGCTGATGCCTGCCTGGGCGTAGACCCACTGGGTGAAGCCGGAGCAGTCCCAGCCGCTGGGAGAAGTGCCGCCCCAGACGTAGGGGCTGCCGATGCCGGTGTAGGCAATGGCTGCCAGGCCGGAGCCGGAGGCAGTGGAGACGGCGTCCGCGAGCTTGCTCGGAGCCTTCTCCGTAGCGTCAGTACCCTCGGTAGCGGTAGCCGCGGCGGTCTCAGTGGCCGTCGACTGCGCACGGACCGGTTCGATCTTCGGCGCGGCGGTGGTGGTGACCACCGGGCGTTCGAAGGAAACGGTGGCCGTGGGAGCCGCGGTGACGGCCAGGGCGGCCTGGGCTGACTCGGTGGAGGCGGACACGCCGGCGGTGGAATCCGCAGCGTTGGCCGGAAGTCCCATGGTCAGGATCAGACCTGACGCGGCTGCGATGACTGCAGCCTGGCGACCTACGGTCCCGGCGTTTGCACTGACCGCCTTGGACACTGAGCCCATGGGGTTGGTGCGAACCGTTTGCGCACGGTGGCGCGCAGAATTATGGCGTGAAGACACGAAGGTAGCCTCTCCCAATGCCTGCGAGGTGAGCTGTCGGATTCGGATGGGAGTGCACCCGGCCACGCGGCTTCCTGGGAAGCTTTGCGACTTAACCCCAAGGCCTTCAGAATCAAAGGCCAAAATTGGTTCCCCCGCCCCTGCCAGACGAATTCATGCGAACGGACCTTGAGCGGTGGCAGAGCTAGGCAATCCACTCAAGAACGTCAGCTTCGGAAAAGCTGGCGCGAGTTAGACGTTACAGGACTTCCAGACCAATGTCACATTCAGGTCACGGCATGTCACCGAGATTTGATAGTTGGCCATCATTTGACTCAAAGCCACCCTGTGGGGTCCACGACTTCGCCGTTGACCTGGACCTCGAAGTGGAGGTGGCAGCCCGTGGAGGCGCCGGTGGTTCCGCTGAGCGCAATGACATCGCCGCGGCTGACGGTCTGGCCCATGGTCACGCTGGCGGAGGACAGGTGGTTGTACGTGGTTTCAAGGCCATTGCCGTGATCCACCACGACGCGGTTGCCGCCGCCGTACTGGTGCCAGCCAACGAAGGTGACCGTGCCGCTTGCGGCGGCCTGGACAGACGTCCCGCACTGTGCCGCAAAGTCCTGGCCCCGGTGGAAGTCTCCGGAGCCGCCGGTGATGGGGCTGATCCGGAAGCCGAACGGAGAGGCGGTGGCCAGTTGCGCCAGAGGCGCGCCGAGACTTCCCGCGGAGGCTGCACGGGTGATGGATCCGGCTGACTGCGCGCTCAACAGCTGCTTGAGCTTGCCGTCCGGATCGCCCTTCGTGACGACCGAAGAGCGGCTGAAATCGATCTGCGCGCCGGCGGCGGCGGAGATTTCGGGCTGCGGGGCGGCGGAAACAGCCGAGGCCGGCTGCCCCTGCTCCGGCTGGGCCATCACAGGGCTGGTAGCGGGAACCGTCACGGTAAGGACCAGGCCGGTTGCGGCCAGGGCGATGCCGGCTTTTTGGCCGATGCCGCTGGCCGAGGCGAATTCAGTGATCTGCCGGAAGGGTCCGCGGCGGCGGCGTGCTTCGCGCTGTGAATCGCGGGGCCTGTCGGCGGTAGTGACTTCGGCCGCACGCGGCGCCGAAGCGGGGCCCGCCGCGCGGCGGCGGCCCCTGGAGTATTGCGTGGTCAAAAATGTTCCTCTCTGGATAGCCTGCGAAGTTAGCTGTCGGATTCGGGTCAGAGAGATCAAAGACCCGGTCCGCCGTGACAAGCACTTGGCGCAGAAATATCCCGTGAGGATTCTTCATTGGAAGAGGCTTGCTGCTGACGGACTACACCCCAAGGCAGCCTTGGCTGCCGGTTGTGGTTCCCCCGCCTCTGCCAGTTAGTGACTCGTGCACCTGGTCCGCTGGCAGAGCTCGGCTCCGGATCAGGTAACGCTTTTGTATCGACGTTCTGTTAAAACTATAAATGATTAAGCAGGACAGTAACAATTCCGTTATCTTTGCAGATCCGCTGTCACTGCGCTAAAGAAGGCCGCGCCGAGCCCCCTAGTCCCTTCGAGCAGGCACAACCGACCCGTCAGCCGACGGACACGAATACGTGCGCCGCCACTTCAGGAGGGAGTTCGAGAGCCCCTTCGATGCCCGGCACGCGGACGGAGATGTACTCCCCGACTCGCTCCAGGGTGACCGAAGCGCCGGGGCGGATCCCGCCTTCATCCAGCTGGACCAGCAGTTCGGGCTCCACCTGGATGGGCTCCGCCAGGCGGCTGACTTTGACGCTGGAATCAGGCCCGTAGCCCTGCATGGCCTCCAGGAGATTAATCACACCGTCGTCAAGAAGCGAGGCCGGCGCTCCGCCCAGTGCGGCCAGCCCTGGGATGGGGTTGCCATACGGGGACTCCGTGGGATGGTTCAGCAGTTCGTAGATGCGCCGTTCAACCCGCTCGCTCATCACATGTTCCCACCGGCACGCTTCGTCGTGGACATAGGCCCAGTCGAGGCCAATCACGTCCGCCAGGAGGCGTTCTGCGAGACGGTGCTTGCGCATGACTTCGGTGGCCCGCTTGCGCCCGGTTTCGGTCAGCTCCAGGTGGCGGTCCCCGGAAACCACAACCAGCCCGTCACGTTCCATCCGGCCGATCGTCTGGGACACCGTGGGCCCCGAGTGCCGCAGCCGTTCGGCGATGCGGGCGCGAAGAGCAACAATGTGCTCTTCCTCAAGCTCCAAAATGGTCCGAAGATACATCTCGGTGGTATCAATCAGATCCGTCATACAGCTCAGCTCCTCGAGCGCAGTACCTTGCGTTGTCCCACCGTATCGCGTCCGGCGCAGCGGCGAGGTCCGGTGAAAAGCCTAGCCTATTTTGATTTTGTCCGGATAATTCCGGCCCCTGCAGCATCCGGGCATTCTGTCTCATTGACTGGACTATGACGGTGCCGGTTCGGTGCCAAATAGCCGGTTCAGGCAGAATAAAAGAGGCCCTTGGTCCAGTCACTGCCGGCCACCCCACCGTCCTTCGGACATGAGTCATGTCAAACGCCGAAATTTGGAGCCCCTGTGAGCGAAACCAGCATCACTATTCCTGCCGATCTGCTGCCAAAGGACGGACGGTTCGGCGCAGGCCCCTCCAAGGTCAGGCCTGAGCAGATCGAAGCGCTGTCCGCGGCATCAAAGACCATCCTGGGCACTTCGCACCGCCAGGCGCCGGTGAAGAACCTCGTGGGGTCCGTCCGCGAGGGCCTCAGCCAGTTCTTCCGCGCCCCTGAGGGCTATGAAGTGGTGCTGGGTGTCGGCGGGTCAACGGCGTTCTGGGATATCGCAAGTTTCGGCCTGGTGGAAACGAAGGCGCAGCACCTGTCCTTTGGGGAGTTCGGCTCCAAGTTCGCCTCGGCCACCAACAAGGCCCCGTTCCTTGACGCCTCGTCCATCATCACCTCGGAGCCCGGCACCCGCCCGGCGGCAAAGGCTGAAGCCGGAGTGGACGTGTACGCCTGGCCGCAGAACGAGACCTCCACGGGTGTGGCGGCGCCGGTCAAGCGCGTTGAAGGCGCCGATTCCGGTTCGCTGGTCCTTGTTGACGCCACCTCCGCGGCAGGCGGCCTGGACGTTGATGTTGCCGAGGCCGATGTGTACTACTTCGCACCGCAGAAGAACTTTGCTTCCGACGGCGGCCTGTGGCTTGGGCTGTTCTCCCCCGCCGCCCTGGAACGTGCGGCCCGGATCAAGGCCAGCGGCCGCTGGATCCCGGACTTCCTGGACCTCCAGACGGCCATCGACAACTCCAGGCTGAACCAGACCTACAACACGCCCTCGCTCTCCACCCTGGTGACTCTCGACTCCCAGGTGAAGTGGCTGAACAGCAACGGCGGCCTGGACTTCGCAGCGGCGCGCACCGCGGACTCTGCCGGCAGGATCTACAGCTGGGCCGAGGCTTCAGACTTCGCCACACCCTTTGTGGCCAAGGCCGAGGAACGCTCCAACGTCATCGCCACCATCGACTTTGACGGCTCCATCGACGCCGCCGCGATCGCCAAGGTGCTGCGGGCAAACGGCGTCGTGGACACCGAGCCCTACCGCAAGCTGGGCCGCAACCAGCTCCGGATCGCCACGTTCGTGGCCATCGAACCGGATGACGTCTCCGCTCTGCTGGCCAGCATCGACTTCGTCGTGGGCGAACTCCGCAAGTAACGGACGCTTCAACGTCCGACGGCGTCGTCCGGGTTTTGCTCCCGGCCGGCGCCGTCTGCTGTGTCCCCGGGCTGGGAAACGCCGCCCAGGTGGGATATCACCCGGAAGTGGCGCAGCCCGCGGGCCCGCCGGTTGAACGTGATCCTCAGCTGCTGGGCCCGGATGATCCATAGGAGCCCGATCAGCGCTGCGAGGAGCCCTGAGGCGGCGGCGACCGCAAGTGCCCATCTGGCCCCTGCCACGTTGGCCACCCAGCCCACCAGCGGCGCCCCGATAGGGGTGCCGCCCATGAAGATGGCCATGTAGAGGGCCATGACCCGGCCGCGCATGACTGGATCAGTAGTGGTCTGGACGTAGCCGTTGGCACTGGTCATCATGGTGATCGCGAACAGGCCCACGGGCACCAGGGCTACACCGAACCAGAAGTAGTCCGGCGCCAGGGCGGCAAGTCCGGAGGTCACGCCGAAGGCGGCTGCCGCGCCGAAGATCATCCGCAGACGGGGTTTTCCGCGGCCTGCGGAGAGCAAGGCTCCGGCCACGGAGCCGATGGCCATGATGGAGTTCATCAGCCCGAACTCATCAGCGTCCAGCCCGAATTCGGTACCAACCATGGCCGCGATGAACAGTACGAAGTTCAGCCCGAGCGTTCCCACGATGAACACTGCAACCAGCACCACCACCAGGTCCGGCCGGTAACGGACGTAGCGCAGGCCCTCGCGGATCCGCCCCTTGCCTGCGGCCGCGCGGGGAAGCTGGCGCAGGGACGCCGTCGGGATCTTCCACAGGCTCAGGAGCATCGCCAGGAAGGTGCCGGTATTGATCAGGAACACCCAGCCCGGGCCGACCGCCACGGTCAGCATTCCGGCTACTGCGGGGCCGATCATGCGGGCCACGTTGAACGACGCGCTGTTCAGTGCCACGGCGTTCGGCAGGTAGTCATCCCGGACCAGCTCTGAAACAAACGTCTGCCGCACTGGAGCATCGAGCGCGGAGACCATGCCCAGCAGCAGGGCGAAGCCGTAGACATGCCAGAGCTGACCTGCGCCCAGTACCACCAGGACGCCCAGTCCCGTGCTGAGCAGCGCCATGGTGGACTGTGTGATCACCAGCAGTTGCCTGCGGCTGTAGCGGTCCGCCACCAGTCCGGCTACCGGCGCCAGGAAGAGCTGGGGACCGAGCTGGAGCGCCATGGTGATGCCCATGGCGCCGGCGTCGTGGTCCGTAAGGTGATCGAACACCAGCCAGTCCTGGGCCGTCCGCTGCATCCAGGTTCCGATGTTGGAGACCAGCGCGCCGAAGAACCAGATCCGGTAATTGAGGACGTGCAGGGATTTGAAGGTGGACATCAGGTCCGGCCCACGTCATGAAGCACCCCGCAAGGATCCAACCTTTTAGTCAGTCTTTGCCTCGCGCGGTTCGTCTCCGGCATCATCGACGTCGTCGGCGTCGTACTCATCTCCGGCACCGTCGGCGTTGCCATCGGCGTCGTCGGAGTCGTCTTCCGGTGGCTGCGCCGCATTGAGCGCTTCCTCGGTTTCCGGTTCATCCTCGTCCACCGCAGCTGACGGGAGCGCGGCGTCCGCGGCTTCCACCTCACCCTGTTCATCGCCAGGCCGGACGCGCTCCGCCCACGGAACCCATTCCGGGGACAGGATGGAGTCCTCGGACGGCAGCAGGCCAAGCTCGCTGACCGTCACCACCTTGGACCGGGAGTTCCTGGTCAGCACCGCGTACCACTGCCAGCCCTGGTAGCCGGGCAGCTTTGACTCGAACAAGTGGGTGACCAGGCGGTCGCCTTCGCTCTTGGCGGCCACGTGGGCGCCAATGTTGGACGGGTCAGTAATGCCCTCGATGGCGGTGCGGGCGGCGTCGACGGCGGCCGCAAGGAAGACATCAGGCTTGCCGGTCCGCCACACAGGCAGTCCGGCACGGCGCTTTGTGGGGGCAGGCTCAACGCGCGGTGCGTCCGCTGCGGCCTGTTCCGGCTGTTCAGCTTCCGGGATCATCAGCAGGCCTAAACGTCCAGCTCGTCGGCAACCTTGCGCAGGGCCGCCGCGATGGCCTTGCCCTTGTTGCCTTCCGGGTATTTGCCCGCGGACAGCGTGCCGGACAGGTTGTCCAGGACACTCACCAGGTCCTGGACGAGGGGGGCCAGATCCTTCGCACTGGGACGCTTGGCCTTGGCGATGGAGGGCGTCTTGTCCAGGACGCGCAGGCCCAGGGCCTGGGCACCCTTCCGGCCGTCGGCAACGCCGAACTCAACCCGGGTGCCGGCCTTCAGCTCGGTAACGCCTTCAGGCAGCGATGATTTGGGCAGGAAGACTTCCTGGCCGTCCTCGCCCGCGAGGAATCCGAACCCTTTTTCCTTGTCATACCACTTGACCTTGCCGGTAGGCACGTAATCAACCTTCTTCGTTCTGCATCTGCTGACACGGCGGGCAGTCACCGCATCCGCATTGATATGCGGGTTCAAGGTGTGACTGCCACGGACCGTGTTGGTCTGTTCCTTCAAGGTTATCCTGCCGGGCCCGGAAACCTGCTGTTATGGCCCGGTCATGCCGGGCAGGTCACCGGAGGCGTCCGGCCGCCACTTTGCCGAGGTAGCGCGGGCCGCCCCCGGGGTTGCACGCCTGTTAGCGTTACGTGCATGACTCCCTCGCGTATCCGGCGGCCCCTGTTGATCTGTGCAGCGGTTGTTGCCATGGTTTCCCTCGTGGCGGTGGGAGCGGTGATGGCGCTGGCCTTTGCAGGTTCAGCGGCACCGGTGTGGGTCACGTCCACTGCCCTGTACGGCTTGCCGGTGGCCTTCCTGCTGATGCTTTTCCTGGTGCTGGACAGCGTGGCCGGCAGACGCCGGGCAGGAAAGTCCGGCGGGCGGTAACGTTGGACTGATGTCCCTTATTCGCGCGCTCAGCAAGGAACTCCAGGCACGCAGCGACGAATCGTTGCGGGCCCTCTTCGCGGCGCGCCCGGACCTTATCTCCCCCACGGTGCCCGACTTCCCCGCGCTGGCCGCCCGCGCCAGCGCCCGGGTGAGCGTCCAGCGCGCGTTGGAACGCCTGAACCGGCCCCAGATGCAGGTCCTGGAGACACTGCATCTGTGCACGAACACAGACACCGAACACAGCGCCAGCGCCGCTACCGTCCGGAAACTCATCGCCGGGGCAACTCTCGTTTCAGTCGAACGGATCCTGGCGGCCCTGCAGGAACTTGCCCTTGTGCACCGCGCTGAGCCTCCCCATGGAACGGTCCCCGGCCCTCGGCAGCGTTTTTATCTGCCCGTGGGATGCCTCAAGGACGTCGTGGGCATTTATCCGGCCGGGCTGGGACGCAGCTACACCGAACTCGTGCGGCTTCAGCCCGCGTTTGCACAGCGCGCAGTCCAACTCGTGGGGGAACTCCGCCGCAGCGGAGTCGCCATCCAGGAGGCCACCACGCCGATGGAGGCCGCGCTGGCACTGCAGCACTGGACGTCTTCGCCCGAAGCCCTTGAAGAGGCTTTGGCCGGGGCCCCGGAACGCACGACGGCGCTGCTCGCCAAATTCAGTAACTGGGCCATGGGTGCCGTCCCCCAGGCGCAACGGAAAGCATCCGTCACGAACCAGGGCCACGACGTCGGGCCCGTTGACTGGCTCCTGGCACGCGGACTTCTGGTCCCGCTGGACGCCGCACACGTGGAACTGCCGCACAGCGTGGGCCTGTCCCTGCGTGGCGGTGCCGTCATCACTGATTTCTCGCTCTCGCCGCCGGTCCCGGAACTGGGCACCACCACCGCGGCTCTCCGCCGCAACGCGGCCCTCGGCGCCATCGCGGAAACCCTGCGGCTGGTAGGTGAACTCCTCCATGCGGTCAAAGAACAACCGCTGGCGACGCTGCGCAGCGGCGGGGTCGGAGTCCGCGAGATGAAGCGCATTGCCGAGGTGCTCCGCATTGACCAGCACCTCGCAGGCCTGCTGTTGGAGCTCAGCGCCTTGTCCGGCCTGCTGCGCCTGGATGTGGATTCCTCCGCCTGGGTGCAGCCCCCGCAGCTGGAATGGCAGACACTCCCCCGGCAGGAACAATGGCTGTGGCTGGTCAACGCCTGGCTCGCGAGTGAGCGGGTGCCCTCGCTGGTGGGTCAGCCGGTGAACGGGCCCGGTGTGGCCGCCGCCCACCGGACCCTGGCGGGAAACACCGTCAATGCCCTCTCAGCCGAGGCTCAGCGGCCGGACGCCCCGGTGGTCCGGAAACGGATCCTGGAAATCCTCAACGAACTGACAGCCGAGGCAGCTGCCGGGGACGGCACAGCCCCGGCCCTGGACGCCGCAGCCGTGCTGCAGCGGGCCGAATGGGCGCAGCCACGGATGGCCCGCCGGTTCAGCTCCATGATCAAGGGGGTCCTGGCCGAGGCGGAACTGCTTGGCCTTATCGGCTCCGGTGCACTGAGCCAGCTCGGCAGCGCCATCGCGGCGGACCAGCCGGACGGCGCCCTCGCCATCCTGGGTGAGCACCTTCCCGCGGCCCTGAACCACGTCCTGCTCCAGGCCGATCTGACGGCGGTGGCACCGGGTTACCTGGCGCCGGAACTGAGCGAAAAGCTCCTGATCATGGCGGACGCTGAAGGGCAGGGACCCGCCACCATCTACCGGTTCTCGCCTGCCTCCGTCAGGCGGGCACTGGACGCCGGCCATGACGCGGCGTCCCTGCTGGACTTCCTGCGTGAACACTCAGCCACAGCCGTGCCACAGCCGCTCGCCTACCTGGTGGAGGACACGGCATCGCGGCACGGCCGGCTCCGGGTAGGCGCTGCCGCCAGTTTCATCCAGAGCGACGACGAAGCAACCGTTCTGGAGCTGGCGGCCGAATCAAAGGCAGCCGGCCTGGCGTTGTCGCGGATCGCACCCACCGTCCTGATTTCCTCCGTCCCGCCCCGGGAGACTGCCCAGATCCTGCGCGGGTTGGGGCTCTCGCCGTCGGTGGAGGAATCGGAACCTTCCCTGATCCGGCTGCGCCGGACCAACGGGACCGTCCCCGGCAGTGCCCGCCCCGTCTACACCGCGCCGCGGAACGCTCCCGCCGAGGCCGACGTCGACGCCCAGCTTGCTGTCCTGCGGCAGGTTGGAGCCGGCACCGGTGGAAGCCGCAACGGGACGGGGCCGGTATCGGGTTCGGGGCAGGGCTCAGGCGAAGCGGCAACCCAGCTGGGACTCGAGACCCTGCAGAAGGCCATCCGGCTCAAGCAGCTCATTAGCATGAACGTGGTGGACAGTGCGGGGAATGCCAACCTTGAAACCGTTGTTCCGCTCTCTGTAAGCGGCGGACGGGTCAGGGTCTTCGATCCCGCCAAGGATACTGAGCGGGTACTGTCGATCCACCGCATCATCGATATTGAAGGCGCAGAAGACCTGCGCCAGTGAAGGAATCCCGCGCGTGAATGACGGACCGTTGATCGTCCAAAGCGACAAAACCATCCTCCTCGAGGTGGACCATGAACTCGCAACGGAGGCGCGGCACGCAATTGCCCCCTTCGCCGAGCTGGAACGCGCACCGGAGCACATGCACAGCTACCGGCTGACTCCCCTCGGCCTGTGGAACGCCCGCGCCGCCGGCCTGGACGCCGAAAGGGTCCTGGACACACTGCTGAAGTACTCCCGGTTCCCGGTGCCGCATTCGCTGCTGATCGACGTCGAGGAGACCATGTCCCGGTACGGGCGGCTACGGCTGGAGCAGGACCCCCAGCACGGCCTGGTGATGCGCACGGACGATTACCCGGTGCTGGAGGAAGTCATCCGCGCCAAAAAGATCCAGCCGCTGCTGGGCCCCCGGATCAATGGCGAAACAGTGGTGGTCCACTCCTCCCAGCGCGGCCAGCTCAAGCAGCAGCTCCTGAAGATCGGCTGGCCCGCCGAGGACCTGGCCGGCTACGTCGACGGCACCCCGCACCTGATCGCGTTGCAGGAGGAGGGCTGGAAACTGCGCCCCTACCAGCAGCTTGCGGCCGACAACTTCCGGGCAGGCGGCAGCGGCGTGGTGGTGCTCCCCTGTGGCGCGGGAAAAACCATCGTAGGTGCCGCGGCCATGGCCACCAGCTCCACCACCACCCTGATCCTGGTCACCAACACCGTGGCCGCCCGGCAGTGGAAGGATGAGCTGCTCAAGCGCACCTCCCTGACCGAGGATGAAATCGGCGAGTACTCCGGCTCGCTCAAGGAGGTGCGGCCGGTAACCATCGCCACCTACCAGGTCCTGACTACCAGGCGCGGCGGCCTGTACACGCATCTGGAACTCGTGGACGGGCACGACTGGGGCCTGATCATCTACGACGAAGTCCATCTTCTGCCGGCACCGATCTTCCGCATGACCGCCGATCTCCAGGCCCGGCGTCGGCTGGGGCTCACCGCAACCCTCGTGCGCGAGGACGGCCGCGAAGGCGAAGTATTCAGCCTTATCGGGCCCAAACGCTACGATGCGCCCTGGAAGGACATTGAGTCCCAGGGCTACATCGCCCCGGCGGACTGCGTTGAGGTCCGGATCGACCTGCCACGGGACGAACGCGTTGCCTATGCCATGGCCGAGGACGCGGACAAGTACCGGCTCTGCTCCACGTCGGAGTCCAAGACCCTGATCGTTGAGCAGTTGGTGGCCAGGCACCAGGGCGAACAGCTGCTGGTGATCGGGCAGTACATCGACCAGCTGGACGAGATCGGCGAGCGCCTGCAGGTTCCCGTGATCAAAGGGGACACCTCCGTGAAGGAACGCCAGCGGCTGTTCGATGCGTTCCGCGCCGGGGAAGTGCAGACCCTGGTGGTTTCCAAGGTGGCAAACTTCTCCATCGACCTGCCCGAGGCCGCAGTGGCCATCCAGGTGTCCGGCTCCTTCGGGTCCCGCCAGGAAGAGGCCCAGCGCCTGGGCAGGCTGCTGCGGCCCAAGAAGGACGGCAGGGCAGCCCGCTTCTACTCCCTGGTTGCCCGGGACACCCTGGACCAGGAATTCGCGGCCAAGAGGCAGCGTTTCCTGGCTGAGCAGGGGTATGCCTACCGGATTATGGACGCCAAGGACGTGGGCCAGCCCGGCTAGCGGCCCGGGTCCCGGCTCACGTGGTTCCTTCCAGAGCCGCGCTCCCCGGCCTCGTGCGTGCGGAAAACCCGGCAGTCCCTCACACTGGAGGAATGCGCCAGAACGTCCCGCCAGTCCCTCCCCTCCCCGGCCAGGAATCGGTGTGGGAGTACCCCCGGCCGCCCCGCGTTGAGGCCAGCATGGAAAGGATCCGGATCTTCCTGGGCGGTGAACTGATCGTGGACACCAAAGACTCGCTCCGCGTCCTTGAGACGAGCCATCCACCGGTCTACTACCTGCTCCGTTCGGCCTTCAGCCCTGGCGTGCTGGAACCGGCTGCGGGAAACAGCTTCTGCGAGTTCAAAGGCACGGCGAGCTACCTCAGCATCCGGGCGGGCGGAACGGTAGCCGGGGAAGCGGCCTGGTTCTATCCGAGGCCGACGGCAGGGTTTGAGATGCTGGCTGACAGAGTGGCCGTGTACCCGGGCAGGGTGGACTTCTGCGAGGTGGACGGCGAAAAGGTGAGGCCTCAGGCAGGGGGCTTCTATGGCGGCTGGATCACTGACCGGGTGGTGGGACCGTTCAAGGGCGAGGCGGGCACGCTGGGCTGGTGAGGGACCCAACCACCCTCTCGCCGAAAGCACAGTGAACGTCCAGAAAACTCACAGATTCTGGGAGCATGATGGGAACATGAAGAAGACCGGGCCCGAAGCCAAGCTGCTAGTTGTTGATGACGAACCGAACATCCGCGAGCTGTTGTCAACGTCCCTGCGCTTCGCCGGCTTCGAGGTGGTATCTGCCTCCAACGGCCGTGATGCGCTGGCCGCTGCCGAGCTCCACGCGCCCGATCTGGCGGTGCTGGACGTGATGCTGCCGGACATGGACGGTTTCACCGTGACCCGGAAGCTCCGCGCTTCCGGCAAGCACTTCCCTGTCCTGTTCCTGACGGCCAAGGACGACACCGAGGACAAGGTCACCGGCCTCACGGTGGGCGGGGACGACTACGTCACCAAGCCTTTCAGCCTGGATGAGGTGGTGGCCCGGATCCGCGCGGTCCTGCGCCGTACCCAGCCCCTGCTCGACGACGACGCCGTCATCCGCGTGGATGACCTCGAGCTCGACGACGACGCCCACGAAGTGCGCCGCGCCGGCACCGTGATCGAGCTGTCCCCCACCGAATTCAAGCTGCTCCGGTACCTCATGCTGAACCCCAACCGGGTGCTGTCCAAATCCCAGATCCTGGACCACGTGTGGGAGTACAACTTCAACGGCGACGCCTCGATTGTGGAGTCCTACATCTCATACCTCCGGCGCAAGGTGGACATTGATCCGGACGCTCCTGCCCTGATCCAGACCAAACGCGGCGTGGGCTACGTGCTCCGGACGGCAGAGAAGCGCTGACCTTGCTGCAGCGGTGGAAATCGGCCTCCCTGAGGTCCCAGCTGGTGGCCATGATCATGGCCCTGCTGATTGTTGCGCTGACGGTAACCGGCGCGGGCACACTGACCCTGCTGCACAGCTACCTTCAAGGGCAGGTGGACGACAAACTCCACGCCGCCGTCGAAGTCGCGGAAAACCAGCGCTCCTTTACGCCGCTGACGGCACCGAACCCGATGGTCCTCACTGACTACTCCCTGATACTTTTCACGCCCGGTGAGGATCCCCAGCCGTTCGGCGGCGATCCGGAGTACCACCCGGACATCAGCACCATCTCCGTCGAAGAAGCGCAGGAACGTGACGAGCGCCCGTACCAGGTCAGGGGCACGGACGGCCAGAACTGGCGGGTGGTGGCCGTGAGGGTACTGAGCAACAACGGTCCCGCCGTCGTGGTGATCGGATTGCCGCTGCAAAGTGTGGACGATGTCCTCCAGCACGCCATCCTGGTGGTCTGCGGGGTTGGCCTCATCACACTTCTGCTGGCCTCGCTGATCGCCAGCTGGACGGTGTCCCGGGCTTTCCAGCCGCTCGCAAGAGTGGAGAAGACCGCCGCTGCCATCGCTGCCGGTGACCTCTCCCGGCGGGTGGACGTTGATAATCCCGGCACGGAGCTGGGCCGGCTCGGCAGCTCGCTCAATGCCATGCTGGCACACATCGAGACAGCCTTTGCCGCCCGGACCGCGTCCGAGGGCAGGATGCGCCGGTTCGCCGCAGACGCCTCACACGAACTCCGGACCCCGCTGGTGACCATCAGGGGATTCTCCGAGCTGTACCGCCACGGCGCGCTGACCACCGACGAGGACGTTGCCACGGCAATGGGCCGGATCGAGAGCGAAGCCAAACGGATGGGGTCCATGGTGGAGGACCTGCTGCTGCTCGCGCGTTTGGACGAACAGCGCCCGCTCCAGCAGAAGCCGGTTGACCTGCAGCTGATTGCCCATGACGCCCTGGTGGACACCCAGGCCAGCGACCGCACGCGTCCCATTGCCCTGATAGGGCTCGACGGCGGCCCCGCGGCCCCGGCGCCCGTGCTGGGCGACGAAGCCAAACTGCGCCAGGTAGTGGGAAACCTGGTGGGGAATGCCCTGCGCTACACGCCGGATGGGAGCCCGATCGAGCTTGCGGTGGGCGTCCGGACGTCCGACGGCGGGCGGCCGCTGTCCGTCGTGGAGGTCCGGGACCACGGCCCCGGCATTTCAGATGCGGACGCTGTAAAGGTCTTCGAACGCTTTTACCGGGCGGACACGTCACGGACCCGGGAAACCGGTGGCAGCGGCTTGGGTCTCGCGATCGTGGCGGCAATCGTCGGCTCGCACGGCGGGTCCGTCCGCGTGGAACAGACCGATGGCGGCGGCGCCACCCTGGTGGTCAGCCTGCCCAGCCGGGACGAGGCCACGGCGGATGACGCCCATGGCTATGGAAGCGACCGCGGCGCCAGCGATGGCGGCCCGGACGATCGACGCGACGGCGGCACCGGCGGGACCAGCGACGGCAGGGTTATCCACATATAGCGGCCGGGGCGTGGCAGGCCTGTGGCGCCCCTCCGTAGGCTCGTTGAAGTGGTCCGGAGCAGCCGGGCCGGGCAGCGGATGCTGTCCACTACTTCGAGAGGCACCTGCCATGAGCATCATTTCCGTCGATACCGAACTGCTCGAGCTCAAGTCAGCCAACGTCAGGGCAACTGTGGACCGGATCAGCGCCGATGTGCACACCATGAAGCGCGGGCTGGACGAGCTCCAGGCCACCTGGCGCGGCTCCGCGGCCAACAACTTCCAGGCCCTCGTCACCGAGTGGACCCTGACCCAGGGCAAGGTGGAAGCCTCGCTGGCGTCCATCAACATGGCCCTTGCTTCGGCGGCCTCCAGCTATGCCCAGGCCGAGCAGGGCAACACCCAGCGCTTCAGCTGAGGGCAGTGGTGCAAACGGATTGAGGTCCACGCCACGGCGTTAGGCCTCCGGCGTCTCCTGATGGAAGCGGAGCCGCCACCTGTTGCCGTCGAGGACCCATAGTGAACTGCGGAGAGTCGTGCCCGAGCGCGAGTAGCTTCGGTACGTCAGCAGGACCGCGCTGGTGCCGATCCGGTCTGCGCCCAGGATTTCCAGCTCCGCCTGGTGTCCGGGGTCTTCCTCCAAAGCCATCATCATGGCATCGCGGGTCCATACCCTGCCGGCGGCCCCGATCTCCATGAAGTCGGGGTGGAGGAGGACTCCGGTTCGGCCGATGTCGCCGCTGACGTCCGGGCCTGACAGCTCGCGCTCGAGCGCCTCAACGATCTCCTCGGGGCGGGGCCCTGCGCCGTTGGCTTCCGGCGCGCCAAAGGAATCGCTTTCAAGCTCGCTGAAGAGGTCCGGTTCGTCGTAGCTCTCGGGACGGAAAGAACCTGACCGGCCATTCGCGGCCGCCGCAACATTGGGCGCCGCAACTTTGGCCGCCGGAACGTGGGCTGCCGGGGCTGTGGCCGGGGTTGCCGTGGCCTGTGTTGCTGCGGCCGGGGCACCTGCAAAGCCTGGACCTGAACGGGCCGCCACCCCTTGCTGGTACGCGGTGGCAGCAGCACGTGCCCGCTCATCCGCTGCTTCGTTGAGGTGATGGCCGGCGTGGCCCTTGACCCACTCAAAGGTGTATTTCCGGCCGGCAAGCTCCCGGTCCAGTTCTTTCAGGAGCTCAACGTTAAGGACGGGTTTGCCGTCAGCTTTCCGCCACCCCTTGCGCTTCCACCCGGGCATCCATTTGGTGATGGAGTTGATCACGTACTGGCTGTCGCACAGGACACGCAGGTCCTCACCCGGAACGTGGGCGGTGGCACGGAAGAGATCCAGGACGGCCATCAGTTCGCCCTGGTTGTTGGTGCCGTGCGGCCAGCCGCCTGCCCGCCAGCAGTCATCATTCACGTACCAGGCCCAGCCAGCAGGTCCCGGATTTCCTAAAGCCGAACCATCGGCCGCCGCAGTAATCGTCACTGAACCATCCTGCCAGACGGCCCGCCCTAACACCGCGTCGGAGGAAGCAGGGCTCAGTACAGGGTGGCCGCAGGAAACCGCTTACCGAAACTCTTGACGCGGAATAGATACGTCCTGCAGAATCGAACCAGTGATGAGAAACCGCTTTCTCGTCAGCAGGCTTCCAGGGCGATGACGCCTCAGCGGAACAGCTGGAGCGTGGCTCCACAAGGACGAGGAAAGGCAGATCAATGACGATTAAGACAGATCAGCGGAAATTCAGCCGGCGACGGTTCCAGCTCAGCGCAGTCGCAGTAGCTGTATCGCTGCTCGCCACGGGGTGCGGAGCGTCCACCGGATCCGACAGCAATGAAGAAGTCACTTTGCGGTTCGCCTGGTGGGGAAACGAGTACCTCAACGCGCAGACCGAGAAGGTCATCTCCGCTTTCGAGGCCGAGCACCCGAACATCAAAATCGAGTCCGAGCCCGGCGAATGGGCCAGTTACTGGGACAAGCTTGCGACCAAAACCGCAGCCAACGACGCCCCCGACGTCATCCAGATGGACCAGAAATACATTGCCGAGTATGGCGGACGCGGAGCGTTGCTGGATCTTTCCAAGCAGAGCGGGATCGACACCACCAAGCTGGACAAGGAATCCCTCGCTTCGGGCCAGTACGACGGCGCACAGTACGGTCTGAGCACCGGGAAGAACGCCTACGTCATCATGGCAAACACCAAGGTTTTTGAAGCGGCCAATGTCCCGGTGCCGGACGACACCACCTGGACCTGGGACGACTTCATGGCAACGGCCAGCAAGCTCAGCGCAGCCGGAGATGGCAAGAATTACGGTGCCGCCTACGGCAGCAACGAGGCCGATCTCATCATCTGGCTGCGGCAGCATGGCGAGAACCTGTACTCACAGGACGGCACCCTGGGCTTCGAGACCGCAACAGCTGCCTCGTTCTGGGAGCGCCTGAAGGAACAGCGCGATTCCAAGGCCAGCCCGCCGGCCACCGTCGCTACCGAGGATTCGGGAGCCGGCCTGGAGGAAAGCCTGTTCGGTACCAACCGCGTCGGCATGGCGTGGTGGTGGACCAACCAGCTTGGTTCGCTGGAGACCACCACCGGCAGCGGCATCAAGATGCTCCGCGCTCCCAGCGTTGACGGTAAATCCTCGGACAACGGAATGTACTATAAGCCCACCATGTTCTGGTCCGCTTCCTCCCGGTCCAAGCACCCTGAGGCCGCCGCCACGTTCATCAACTACCTGGCCAACAGCCCGGCGGCTGGCACCATCCTGATGACGGACCGTGGGGTGCCCAGCAACCCGGAAATCGTTGAGAAGATCACCCCTGACCTCAAGCCGGCGGACACCACCGTGGTGGCGTTCCTCAAGGACATCGCCCCGGACATCGCCGACGCGCCGCCGGTTCCGCCGGTAGGGGCAGGAAGCGTCCAGAACGTGATCAAGCGCTTCACCGACGAGGTGCTCTATGACCGCCTCACACCCCAGGCTGCAGCGGAGGCCTTCAAGAAGGAAGTCGAGGGGATGCTCGCCACTGCCCGCAAGTAGGGCAGACCGGCTTCGCGAACACACGATCTTCCAGGACACAAAAACGCGGCCCCCTCAGTGAGGGGGCCGCGTTTTCTGTGCGGAAAAGATTCCGGCAAATGGGGGCTAGAAGCCGCCCATGCCGCCCATCTCGTCGCCGCCACCCATGGCCGGAGCGTTCTTCTCCGGCTTGTCGGCCACTACGGCCTCGGTGGTGAGGAAGAGACCGGCAATGGACGCCGCGTTCTGCAGGGCAGAGCGGGTTACCTTGACGGGATCGTTGATGCCGGCAGCCAGCAGGTCGACGTACTCGCCGGTTGCTGCGTTCAGGCCGTGGCCTGCAGGCAGGCCGCGGACCTTGTCCACCACAACGCCGGGCTCGAGGCCGGCGTTGAAGGCGATCTGCTTCAGCGGAGCGTCGATGGCAACGCGGACGATGTTCGCGCCGGTTGCTTCGTCACCCGTGAGGTTCAGGTTGGCGAACGCCTTGGCGCCGGCCTGGATCAGTGCAACGCCGCCACCGGCGACGATGCCCTCTTCAACAGCAGCCTTTGCGTTGCGGACAGCGTCCTCAATGCGGTGCTTGCGTTCCTTGAGCTCAACCTCGGTTGCGGCACCGGCCTTGATGACTGCAACGCCGCCGGCCAGCTTGGCCAGGCGCTCCTGCAGCTTCTCGCGGTCGTAGTCCGAATCGGAGTTTTCGATCTCGGCACGGATCTGGGACACGCGGCCAGCGATCTGGTCGGCGTCGCCGGCACCTTCAACGATGGTGGTCTCGTCCTTGGTGACAACAACCTTGCGGGCGCGGCCCAGGAGTTCGAGTCCGGCGGTCTCCAGCTTGAGTCCGACTTCCTCAGCGATGACCTGGCCACCGGTGAGTACAGCGATGTCGGCCAGCTGAGCCTTGCGGCGGTCTCCGAAGCCCGGAGCCTTGACGGCAACGGACTTGAAGGTGCCACGGATCTTGTTGACGATCAGGGTGGCCAGGGCCTCGCCCTCGATGTCCTCGGCAATGATCAGCAGCGGCTTGGAGGACTGCATGACCTTTTCCAGGACAGCAACCAGTTCCTTGACGTTGGAGATCTTGGAGTTGACGATCAGGATGTACGGATCCTCAAGGACCGTTTCCTGGCGCTCAGCGTCGGTGACGAAGTAAGCGGAGATGTAACCCTTGTCGAAGCGCATGCCCTCGGTGAGCTCAAGCTCCAGGCCGAAGGTGTTGGACTCCTCGACGGTGATGACGCCTTCCTTGCCCACCTTGTCCAGGGCTTCGGCAATCAGCGCACCGATTTCGTCGTCACCGGCGGAGATGGAAGCCGTAGCCGCGATCTCTTCCTTGGTTTCGATTTCCTTGGCGGAGGCCAGCAGTTCAACCGTGACGGCTTCTACAGCCTTCTCGATGCCGCGCTTGAGGGACAGCGGGTCAGCGCCGGCCGCAACGTTGCGCAGGCCTTCCTTAACGAGGGCCTGTGCCAGCACGGTGGCCGTGGTGGTGCCGTCGCCGGCGACGTCGTCCGTCTTCTTGGCAACTTCCTTGACCAGCTCGGCGCCGATCTTTTCGTAAGGGTCGTCCAGCTCGATCTCCTTGGCGATGGAAACACCATCGTTGGTGATCGTGGGGGCGCCCCACTTCTTTTCGAGGACGACGTTGCGTCCACGCGGGCCGAGGGTGACCTTGACGGCGTCGGCGAGGATGTTCAGGCCCCGCTCAAGACCGCGGCGTGCCTCTTCATCAAATGCAATGATCTTGGCCATAACGGCAGTAGTCCTTTCGGGACAGTCGTTAAGAATGAACCTCACTGCAGTGCCCGCGACGGACGATCCTTGACCGGCGGCCTCTGTATGCCGCGGCTGGGGATCTCACTCCAGCTTGGTATTTCTTTCGCTCCACGGACCTTCGCAAAGCGTCGTTTCCGGGATAAAACGGACGATGCTTTAGCAGTCGGTACGTAAGAGTGCTAAGTCAATAATTAGCACTCCATAGGTGAGAGTGCAAGCGAACAGTCGGGTTATTCACTCTGCAGGCGGGCGGTTTCGCCACGGGCGATCAGCCAGCGGCCCGGCCGGCGGCCTCACGGCCGCTGAGTGAGGCCTTGTTGTCGGCGCCGTAGGTGAACACCATGAAGTTGGCGGTGGTGATGTCGCCGTTGGCGTCGAAGGCAACCGGCCCCGATTCGCCGTCGTAATTGATGCCTGCACCGGTCTTCAGAACGCCCTGGCAGTCTGTGAAGGAAAGGCACGGTTTGCCGGACGGGGCGGCGCTCTGGCCGCCTGCAACTCCCCCGGATACGGCGATCAGATTGGCCGCGATGGAGCGGCCGGCATCGTCCTGGGCGGCGGCTGCCGCCAGGACCGCCAGGTTCACGGCGTCGTAGGTCTCTGCTGCGAAGGACAGGTCCTTCAGCGCCGGATTGACTGCGATCAGCCGCGCCTGGAAATCGGCCGAGGGGAGGACACCGGGCACCACTGCGCGGGCACCATCGAGGGCTTTTGAACCCAGGCCGGACCCATACTGGGCGAAGGCGCCGTCGCTGAGGACGATTTTTTTCCCGGAAAGCCCTGCGTTGTTGAGCTCGGCGATGGCGCCCTGGGCGTCGTCCCTGGCGATCAGCACCACGGAGTCGGGTTTGGCTGCCTGGGCGTCCGCTGCCGCCTTCCGGGCGTCGCCGGGTTTGAATCCTGCGGTGGCCACTGTGTCCAGGCCGGCGTCCTTGGCCGCGCCGGCCACGGCTGCCGCGACGTCCTTGCCGTAGGCGCTGTCCTGATGGACCACGGCCAGGCTCTTGGCGCCGCCGTCCTTGGCGAGCTTCACCAGCACGGAAGCCTGGGCAACGTCCGCAGCCGCCGTCCGGAAGTAGTAGCCGCCGCTCTTGTAGCCGGAGAGGCCCGCAGCTGTGTTTGCCGGCGAAATCAGCGTTACCCGCGCCCGGGCCAGTGCGTCGATGGCGGCTGCAGCGTGGCTGGAATCAGTGGGTCCGATCACCACGTCAGCCTTGGCGCCCACCAGTTCCTCCGCCTGGGCCGCCGGGTCAGTGCCTGACGGTCTGGGGAGGAGTTCCACCGGGCGGCCTTTGTGACCGCCCACTGCGTTGATTTCCTTAACGGCTAGGGTCGCCGCGGCGAGTTGGGAATCGTTGAGGAACTCCTGCTCGCCCGCACTGTCAAGGATGAGCCCGATACGCAGCGTGCCATCGCCTGAGGCGTCAGCGGACTCCAGCCGGGCGTTACCCGCCGCGCCGGAGCAGCCGGCGAGCGTCAGCACAGCAGCGCTTCCGGCGACGGCACGAAACGCCGCTGCACGAAACGCGGCAACACCGAGGACTGGCGGCAATTTGGCCGGCTTCACTCTGCGGGCCGGACGCTTTCCGCCTGGGGGCCTTTCTCGCCCTCGCCGATTTCGAGCTCCACCCGCTGCCCCTCATCGAGCGCCCGGTATCCCTCGCCCTCGATGGCGGACCAGTGCACAAAAACGTCGTCGCCGGAGCCGTCCACGGTGATAAAGCCATAGCCCTTTTCGGCGTTAAACCACTTAACCGTTCCCAATGCCATGATGCTGTCCGCTCTATTCGTCGTGCCGCCGGTGGCCTGAAATCACTCTAGCGAGGTCTACCGGTAGTCGGGTCCGAGGACTACTACCAGCGGCACCTGGAAGTCGGGGCTTTGGACAACTGTGGGGATGCTGAGCAAGGTGGAGACTGCTTCCGCGTTGGCCTTCTGCGCGGCACCTGAGTAGTAGATGGCGGAGGTCTGCTGGGGCGCTCCACCCCAGTTGCCCACCTGCCCGAGGGTCCAGCCGTCGGCTTGGACCAGTGAGCTGATCCGTCCGGCGAGCCCTGCCGTTCCGGCGGCGTTGTAGATCGCTACGCCCTGGGTTTTGTCCAGGAGGGCGGCCGACGGCGTGGCGCTGGGTGCAGCGCTCGGCTCGGCCTGGGCGTTTGCGGCCTCCGAGGTTGCCGAGGGCTGCGCGCTGGGGGCTGATCCGGTGGTGGCCAGCGGTGCTGCGCTTGACTCCGGGGCTGCTGTGGTTTCGACGCTGGTGGACGCCTGGCTCCCGGCCTGGGAGAAGCCGAGTTTGGGGAGGATCAGAAAGGCAACCAGGCCGATGGCCAACGCCACTACACCGACTGCGAGGACGGGCCACAGCTTGCGCCGGGCGGGCGCCGAGGCCGTGCGGTGGACACCCTGGCGCGAAGCGGTCTCCGGGACCTTGTCGAATTCATCCCGAGCGTATTTGGTCATGGTGGTGAGACATCCTTGTTGATTGCTGCTGATGGCTCAGCACAGACGTGGTCAGGCGTCGGAACCCAGGCGGCGTGCTGTGCGTGCCCGCTGACGCGACGTACGTAGTCTACGCAATCTCTTGACCAGCATGGGGTCGTGGGCCAGGGCGGCCTCGGTGTCGATCAGGGCGTTCAACAGCTGGTAGTAGTGCGTCGCGGACAGATCGAACAGCTCCCTGATGGCCTGTTCCTTGGCGCCGGCGTACTTCCACCACTGGCGTTCCAGGGCAAGCATCTGCTGGTCACGCCCGCTCAACGGAGAATCGCGCGGCGTAAAATCTGCCAGCAGCGGGTTCTGCTCCGCCGGCTCCGGCACGTGCTCCCGAGCTGGTTCCGCCACTGCACACTCCTTCGCTGGATAAGTTGGAAATTCCACCCCATGTTACGGCGCGAATAACACCAATGTCATTTGCGCCGCAGCGGCAGCGCCCCAGTGCCTGCGAGAACCGGTGCCTGCGAGAATGGGAGCGTGTTTGATTCTGACGCTTTGTTCGAACTGGAGACGGACCCGGCGGACGCCCTGGACTTCGCGGAGATGGCCGGGCTGCCGCTGCGGGAGCTGATGGCCGAGGACTGGGCGGCTGCCCTGGCCGGCGTTGAGCCTCAGCTGCGCAGCGTTCTCGCCTTCCTGGCAGCCGAAGTTGCCGCCGGGCACCGGGTGCTCCCGTCGCCGTCGAACGTTTTGCGTGCGTTCCGGCAGCCGCTGGCCGGCGTGAAGGTCCTGGTGGTCGGACAGGATCCCTACCCGACGCCGGGCCACGCCGTCGGGCTGTCCTTCGCTGTTGATGCGCGGACCCGCCCCATTCCGCGGAGCCTGGCGAACATCTACCGCGAGCTGGAGGCTGATCTCGGCATCCCCGCCCGCATCCATGGCGATCTGTCGGCCTGGGCTGACCAGGGGGTACTGCTGCTGAACCGGGTCATGAGCGTCCGCGCGGGCAGCGCCGGATCCCACCGGGGCAAGGGCTGGGAGGCCATCACGACGGCGGCAGTCACCGCGGTTGCCACCCGGCAAGATCCCGACGGCGGTCGGCTCCCGCTCGTCGCGGTGCTGTGGGGGAAGGATGCGGAGGGCGTCAGGCCGCTCCTGTCAGGTGCCGCGGTGGTCTCCAGCGCCCACCCCAGCCCCCTGTCAGCGTCACGCGGTTTTTTCGGCTCGCGGCCGTTCAGCCGGATCAACGAACTCCTGCGGGAACAGGGATGCCCGGGCGTAACTTGGGAGCTCCCCCCGGCGCCTTAGCTTAGGGTTGCCTTATGAGCACAGTCCCCGCAGCCACGAGCGCCTCCAGGAAATCCCGCCCGCAGATCGACCTCACAGTGATCCGGCGCGAACAGCTCTCCCCGCATATGGTCCGGATCATCGCCGGCGGCGACGGCTTCGCCGATTTCGTCAACAACAGCTTCGTGGACCGCTACATCAAAATCGTTTTCCCGCAGCCGGGGGTTGCCTACGCCCAGCCGCTGAACCTGTGGACCATCCGCGAAACCATGCCCCGGGCGCAATGGCCCTTCACCCGCACGTACACAGTCCGCTGGGTGAACGTCGAGGCCAACGAGCTTGCAATTGACTTTGTGATCCACGGCGACGAGGGGCTTGCCGGGCCGTGGGCGGCTGCCGCCCAGCCCGGGGACGGGTTCACCTTCACCGGTCCGGGCGGCGCCTATAACCCGTCGCCCGACGCCGACTGGTACCTTTTCGCGGGCGACGAGGCCGCGTTGCCGGCCATCGCCGCCTCAATCGAGACACTGCCAGCTGAGGCGCGCGGGCTTGCATTCCTGGAGGTGGACAGTGAGGCCGATATCCAGCCGATCGCAGCTCCGCCGGGCATCCAGGTCAGCTGGCTCTTCCGCAACGGCGTACCGGCCGGCGACAGCGGCCTCCTGGTTTCGGCGGTCGCGGAGGCGCAATGGCTGGACGGACGGGTGGATGTTTTTGCGCACGGCGAGCGCGGCTACATGAAGGCCCTGCGGGACGTGCTGTTTGTCCAGCGCGGCCTGGAACGGAGCCAGGTGTCGCTGTCCGGCTACTGGGCCAAGGGCCGCGTAGAGGACGATTTCCAGGCCGAGAAGAAGCTCCCGGTCGGAAAAATCTGACAGCGAACTCTGATTGCGGACACTGACGGCCGGCCCGAACGGTCAGCGGCGGCGGGCGCGGCGCCGCTCGTTGCTGGCCAGGCTGCGGGTCAGCGGCCTGGCGAGGGTATCGCCGAGCACGATCCCGCCCGCTGTGCCCAGGACAATCGCGCCGGCGTTGAGCATCCCCCCGGCGCCCAGCAGGATCTCGGACTCCTCGATGGTCAGCACGTACATGGAGCGGAAGATGGTCAGCCCGGGCAGCAGAATGAGGGCGGCGGGGACTGCCACCACCAGCTGCGGTGCGCCCATTTTCAGGGCCACCACCCTGGCGAGCAGCCCAATGACGACGGCGGCGAGCGCCGGGGAGAACCGGTCGCCCACGCCGAGCTGCGCGGCGCCCAACAACACGAAGTAGCCGGCCACCCCAACGGCAGCGGTGGGAAGCAGCAGCTCCCAGGACGTCTGCTCGGTGATGCCGATGGCTATCACTGCGATGGCGGTCAGGATCACCAGGACCCAGAGGTCATAGGCCGGCGGGAACGTCTGGGTGACGCTGATGGGCTGCATTCCGGACATGGCCCCCACCACGAAGGCCACAGCGATTCCGGCCACGATCGCTCCGAAGGTGAGCAGCGTGGACAGGAACCTGCCGGCCGCGGTCACCGGGAAGCCGTTGATGGCATCCTGGACTGACGAGACAAGCCGCCCGGTAGGCAGGAGCAGCAGGATGCCGCCCACCACCACAATGGCCGGCGATGTGGTCAGGTCAAAACGCCACAGCAGCAGCGCGCTGAGCGTGACAGCGAACGCACACGCCGCCGTCGTAAAGAAGTCAGGAACCCGCCACCGGCCCAGCTGGCGGGCCAGGAGGCTCACTCCGATGTTGGCCACGAAGGCAATGGCGGAGGACACGGGACCGCCGCCGAGCACCCCAACAAAGGCAGCCGCGAAAACACCGAAAGCCACCGTGACCATCCAGCGCGGGAACGGTTTGGGGCTGGATATTGCCTCGTCCAGCCGGCGGATGGCCTCATCCCGGCCTACTCCCCCGGCCACGATGTCCGTCACGAGCCTGTGCACCTTGGCCAGGCCGGCATAGTTGTTGGTCCAGGACCGCACCACACGGAGCAGGGCGATGGGCGGCTGGTCCTTGGGCGCATAGTTAATGGCCACCGACTGGTTGGTGATGTCCACTTCGATGTTCTTCAAGCCCAGCGCCGCGGTGACAGCGATGATGCTGGTTTCCACTTCAAGGGCACCCGCCCCGTAACGGAACATGGTCTCGGCCAGATGCAGGGCAAAATCGAGGGTCTTCCGCGCGGAGGTGTCCACGCCTCCCACCTGGATCATCGGGTTGGCGTAGGGGCTCCCGGCGAGCCTGTCCACAATGCTCATCGGCGCCGTCGGCGGGTGCTCCCCCTGGACCAGGCGGCGCAGCATCCGCTTGGCGGCCGCGTCCTGGCCGATCTGGGAGGGCGTCAGCCGCTCGGTTTTCGGCAGGCCGTCGGTGGCGGGCCTGCCCCGCGGATCGTTGCGTCGGTTGGTCATACTGGTCCTCCTCCCTGAGGGTCTGGCTGGTGTTTCGTGGGTTACGTCTGGTGTTTCGCGCGTTACGCCGTGCGTTTGATGGGCAGTTTGCCCAGCAGGATCCGGGCCGCGGCGATGGCTTCCCGGGCCAGGCGGTTGGCCTGGTAAAAGACCGGCCGTACCGGCATCACAAAGTCGCCCACCAGTTGGACCACGTCCCCGCCGAAGCCCTTCTTGAATTCGTAGCCGCCATGGCCTTCTTCGTCCTGGCCCTGGATCCCGAAGGTGCCGTAGAAGTTGTAGCGCGAGTAGCCCTTTTCCAGCGCGTGGAGCATCATCCCCCAGTACAGCGAGGTGGCGCCGTTGAAGTAGATGTAGTCCTGCTTGGTGCCGCCGATCACACACGTGACTTCGTCGCCGAAGCACACGAAATGGATGGCAGCTACGGTGGCCACGCCCACCGAATCCGGGAACCGCTCGATGTCCTTAAGGCTGCGCTCGTAACTGTCCACGAGGTCCTGGACCACCTTGAGGCGGTTGGCCTTCTTCTTGCTGCCGGTCTCTTCGACCTCCCGGCGCAGTTCGGCTGCGGAGGCGGACTCTGCTTCCAGCCGTTCGGTGATGGACTTCCGGTAGGCGGGGATGTCGATCTTGGCCATCATGAGTTTGGTGAACTCGGCCGAGGTGGTCCGCAGGAGCTGTTCGTAGTATTCGCGCTCCCGGTAGATGAAGCCCTTCTCATCCCCGGCGGTGCTCAGCGCGCCGTAGAACTCATCGAGGGTCTCGAGTGTGGCCTGTTCCAGGAACACGCCGTTCTTCTCAGCCTTCCGGATCGCTTTCCGGGTCCGGTAGCTGGTGCCCATGATGAGCTCTTCGGCGTCCTGGATGCCGTCCAGTTTCTTGATGAACATCCAATTGACGTTGGCGAAGTTCATGTCCGAGCCCTGGTGTGCCAGGCCGAGCCTGCCCAACTCCACCACCAGCGGCCTGTTATCAGCGATTTCCGGGTGTTCGGCGCCATCCTCATCGCGGGCAATAAACGGCAGGTTGGGGGAAATCCGCAGTTCCGCGGCCTTGCGGTCCGCTGCGCGTCCCTTGAGAAGTCCGACGACGTCACTGACCAGGGCGGAGTCCGTGTAGTCCATGAGGGGGCCCTTGGCGCACTCGCACACGCGGTAGCCAAGCCGGTTGGTGGTGTAGTTCAGCTTGCCGGCGGCGACGAGCTCGCCGTCGCGCTTTACACCGAACAGTTCCACGTCCTGGCCGCGGGCGCGCTGGAAGCGGGTGAAGTCGGCGGACTGGATGAAGCTGTTTTGCGGGTGGCTGACGGAGAAGGTCTCGAACTCGGCATCGCTCAGGACGCCGAACTGGAGCCCGGTTCCGGCTTTGGTGGGATTCACGGAAGTAACCTCATCTATCGCTGTGCTGCCGGTTGGGGCAGGCGCGGGCGTTGGTGGTGGGAATGGCCTGGGTGGACTGGGTGCGCTGTCAGTAGAACTGACGGCCAGTGCGGGCGGTTTCAAGCCGCCGGAAGATCCGTTCAGCACCCTTGACCCACAAGGTGTGCCTGACCGGAGCCAGCACGTAGTCGTAGCAGCCAACGAAATCCGTGACCGTCTTGGTGAAGCTCGTTTTGAACATGCCCATGCCGTAAAGGGAATGGGTTTTGTCCTTGATCTGGCCGGCGGGAGGCGTTCCGCAGAAGTCGTATTGGGTGCAGCCCAGTTCCTGCATCCGCCGGATCGCCGCCCACTGGACCAGGTGCGAATCGCCGTACTGTTTACGGTTCTGGGTTGAGCCACCGTCCTTGTAGGTGGCTTTGGACCCGTAGTTGATCACAAAGGCGCCCACGCTCGGTTTGCCGTCCTCGTAGACGAAGAAGAAGCTGCCCTGGCCGCGGTTGCAGAATTCGTCCCAGAACCGCGTGTAATACTCCAGGCTGCGCAACGGCATGGAGCCCTTGGCGTTGACGGTGTCCGCCATCAGGTCATAGAGGGCACGGTATGTTTCCGGGCCTTGCGGCTGCTGCACCACTTCACAGCCTTCCCGCTCGGCGCGGCGGATCGCATTGCGTGCGCGGGACGAGATGGCGCGGAGCACATGGCTCTCCGGAGCCGAGATGTCCAGCAGCGCCGTGGAGTCGTTGGACTGGATGTTGGGGGCCTTCACCAGGCCGGCCGCGGTGAGCTGCGCCTGGACCTCCGGGGAGGTGACGATATCGGGTTCGACCTTGATGGTGAACACGTTGAGTTTCCGGCTCCGGGCAAGGGCGGCGCAGGCCTTCAGGGCCGGCGTGAGATCGTCCACAGCACTGAGGTCCGGTCCCTTGATCAGGTACCAGAGACGGCCCAGGGCAGGGAACTTCTTCTCCAGGACCAGGTTGTAGCTGGCCGTCCCGGTGGACTCCAGGACCAGGAAGCGGGCGCTCCAGCCAGTGCCGTTTTTCACCGACGCGTAAGCGGCCGATTGCAGCATGTTGCCGCCATTGGGGTTGGCCGTCACGTGCTTGTCCCAGTTCTCAATTTCTTCGGCTGTGGCAAAGCGGGCGGTGAATTCTCGCAAGGGGGCCGTGTCCAATCTGAGGGGTTTGGGCGCTGTTCTGGAGGCGTGGCTGCGGGCGGACATATAGCCTCAAGTCTAAAGCCTGATCCGCCCCGGGCTTTCCAGCCGGATGCCCTGCGCCTCCCGGCCCTGGCCTTGAACGGGCGCTGCCTGGAACCAGTCCTGCCTGGTCCCTGTCTGAACCAGGCCTGTCTGGGCCCCGCCGGGCTGCCTTGACTCCTGGTGTGCGCTTCGCAAGGGTTGAGGCATGCAGGTGCACCCAGAGAAGTCCGCTTCAGAACAAGCAAGCCGGAAAGCGTTCTCGCCGGGCGTGCAGGCCGCTGGCCTGGCAGGTTTCCTTGGCGCCTCGGCTCTGGTGGCCTGGCTGGGCGCCTTTGCCACGGTGAGCAATGTGGACGGCTGGTACGTCACCGCGGACAAGGCACCCTGGTCTCCGCCCAACTGGGTTTTCGGCCCGGTCTGGACCCTCCTGTACACGGCCATGGCGGTGGCGGCGTGGCTCGTGTGGCGCAGCCGGTCTGGACAGTCCACGCGTGCCCTGATCGCGTACGGCATCCAGCTGCTCCTCAATCTCGCCTGGACGCCGGTGTTCTTCGGCCTCTATCCGTTGCTGGGAACAGCTGCACTCTGGATCGCTTTGGCCATCATCGCGGCCCTGATCGTCTCGGTGACGGTCACGGTCCTCTACTTCGGTCCCATCAGCCGCACAGCGGGACTGCTTCTGCTGCCCTACATCTCATGGCTGGTATTCGCCGCAAGCCTCAACATCTGGGCTGCCTTCCACAACTGAGGGGCTCCGCGCGCAACTGGTAGGTAACAGGGTGCCGCCGAACGCATCTTCCCCCAAGCAGGACGCTCTCTCATTTAATGCGCGTTTTCGGCAGACGCTCTCTCACTCCTGACCTCCAAACATGAGGCAACGCACAGCGCCCGAGGTCGCGCTGGACTGAATTACTCCACAGGGAAGCCTCGGTGACGGCGGATGCGCCGATCGCGGACGGCCCGGACCCACAGGAGCGACGACGAGCGCCGTCCGAGTCCCTGCATCAAGTGAAAGAGCGTCTAGGTCAAACTTCGCATGAGGTGAGAGAGCGATCGTCAAAAACGCACATTAAGTGAGAGAGCGTCGAGTGGGCGCTGGGGTGCCGATCCCTAGTTTTCGAAGTCTGAGAGCGGCGGGCAGGAGCAGATGAGGTTGCGGTCTCCGGCGGCGCCGTCGATCCGGCCCACGGGCGGGAAGTATTTGTCCTGCTTGAGGGAGGCCAGCGGGAACGCTGCTTGCTCGCGGGGGTAGTCCCGGGTCCAGTCGGAGCTCACGACGGCGGCTGCCGTGTGGGGTGCGTGGCGCAGCGGGGAATTGGTGACGGTGAAGTCGCCGTTGGCGACCTGGTCGATTTCCTTGCGGATGCTGATCATCGCCTCGATGAACCTATCGATCTCGGCCAGGTCCTCGGACTCTGTCGGCTCCACCATCAGCGTCCCCGCAACAGGGAAGGCCAAGGTGGGGGCGTGGAACCCGTAATCGATCAGGCGCTTGGCCACGTCCTCGGCCGTGACCCCGGTCTTCGCGGTGAGGTCGCGGAGGTCCAGGATGCACTCGTGCGCCACCAGCCCGCCCTCGCCGGTGTACAGGACCGGGAAGTACTCGTTCAGCCGTGCCGCCACATAGTTCGCCGCGAGCAGCGCGGACTTGGTCGCCTCGGTCAAGCCCTCGGCGCCCATCAGCTTCACATAGGCCCAGGAGATCGGCAGGACCCCGGCCGAGCCGTAGTTCGACGCGCTGATCGCGACTCCGTGGCCGTCCTGGTGGGCTGCCTTGTTCGCATCGCCGGGCATGAACGGGGCCAGGTGGGCTTTGGCCGCGACCGGGCCCACGCCCGGGCCGCCGCCGCCGTGCGGGATGCAGAAGGTCTTGTGCAGGTTCAGGTGCGAAACGTCCCCGCCGAACTTGCCCGGCTGCGCCAACCCGACCAGGGCGTTCAGGTTCGCCCCGTCCACGTAGACCTGGCCGCCCGCGGCGTGGACAGCGTCGCAGATCTCGGTCACGTCCGCGTCGAATACGCCGTGGGTGGAGGGGTAGGTGATCATGATCGAGGACAGGGCATCCTTGTGCGCCTCGATCTTCGCGTACAAATCAGTGTGGTCGATGGACCCGTCAGCGGCGGTGGCCACGACGACGACCTTCATGCCCGCCAGGACGGCGGAGGCGGCATTGGTGCCGTGCGCCGAGGCCGGGATCAGGCACACGTTCCGCTGGGTATCACCGTTGGCGTGGTGGTAGCCGCGGATCGCCAGCAGGCCCGCGAGTTCGCCCTGGGAGCCGGCGTTGGGCTGCAGCGAGACCTGGTCGTAGCCGGTGATCTCGGCCAGATCGTTCTCAAGCCCGGTGATCAGTTCGCGCCAGCCCGCCGTCTGGGAGTCCGGGGCGAACGGGTGGATCGAGGCGAACTCCGGCCAGGAAATGGCTTCCATCTCCGCGGTCGCGTTCAGCTTCATCGTGCACGAACCCAGCGGGATCATGGTCCGGTCCAGGGCCAGGTCCCGGTCACTCAGCCGGCGGATGTAACGCAGCAGCTGCGTCTCGGACCGGTGGGTGTTGAACACCGGGTGCTGCAGGTAATCGGAGGTGCGGAGCACTGCGGCATCGAAATTGAAGGCGGAGCCGGTGCCGGCCGTCACGTCGACCAGCGATGCGCCAAACGCCGCCACGACGTCGGCAACAATCCCTGCTGTTGTTGTCTCGTCTGCGGAGACCCCCACCGTGTCTTCGTCGATGCTGCGGAGGTTGATCCCCTTGGCAGCCGCCGCCGACACTATGGCAGCAGCTTTCCCCGGCGCAGAGACGGACACCGTATCGAAGAAGCCTGTGTGCAGCACGTCCAGGCCCGCAGCGTTGAGCGAGGCGGCGATCGATACTGCGTGGTTGTGGACGCGTTCGGCGATCGCCTTCAGGCCGTCCGGGCCGTGGTAGACCGCGTAGAAGGAGGAGACGATGGCCAGCAGCGCCTGGGCGGTGCAGATGTTCGAGGTCGCCTTCTCCCGGCGGATGTGCTGCTCACGCGTCTGCAGCGCCAGGCGGTAGGCGGGGACACCGGCGTCGTCCTTGGACACACCCACCAGGCGGCCAGGCATCGACCGCTCCAGTCCCTTTGCCACGGCCATGTAGGCAGCGTGCGGGCCGCCGAAGAACAACGGCACCCCGAAACGCTGCGTCGAACCCACCGCAATGTCAGCGCCTTGCTCCCCCGGAGGGGTGATCAGCGTCAGCGCCAACAGGTCAGCGGCCACCGTGACAAGCGCGCCGCGTTCCTTCGCCGCTGCGATGACCTCCGCGTGGTTGAACACCCGGCCCGAAACGCCAGGCTGCTGCAGGACGATGCCGTTGATGACACCCTCAGGCAGGCCCAGGGACAGGTCAGCGACCTCCACCTCGAAACCCAGCGCCTCGGCCCGACCCTTCACGATCGCGATGGTCTGCGGCATCACATCGGCATCCAGCACGGTCTTGCCGTCATGCGCTGCTTTGTTCTTGTTCGCACGGCGCATCATCAGTACGGCCTCGGCCACCGCGGTGGCTTCATCCAGCAGGGACGCGTTCGCGATCGGCAGGCCCACCAGGTCCTGCACCATGGTCTGGAAATTCAGCAACGCCTCGAGCCGGCCCTGGCTGATTTCGGGCTGGTACGGGGTGTAGGCGGTGTACCAGGCCGGAGCCTCCAGGACGTTCCGGCGGATCACCGCAGGAGTGACGGTGTCGTAGTAGCCCTGGCCGATCATCTGCACAGCCGTCTTGTTCTTGCCCGCGAGCTTCCGCAGCTCCGCCAGGACCTCAACCTCACTGAGGGCGTCCTTAAGCGCAAGCGGCTTGGCCTGCCGGATGGACTCCGGAACGGCCGTATCAACCAGCGAGTCGACGGAGTCGCAGCCGACGGCTTTGAGCATGGTGTCGATGTCGGTTTGGCGGCGGGCACCGATATGCCGGTCAACGAAGGCAGCAGAGGCAGAATTTACACTCACAAGGAACTCCATTTTCGGCCCGAGGGCTTCCTGGGGAGGATTTGCTCTACGGCATATTCAAAGGTAATTGACGGCTGACTTTGTGCATGGCCAATCACACCGGCACAACGGCCAATTCTCCTATGGCGCGGGGAATCGGGCAAATAACGGCGCTGCCGGGACCGCTGGAAGTGCGCGTTCGGCGGCAGTCCGTGCCGCCGTCGTACTCTCTGAGCTCATGCTCCGAAGAGTTCCGACAGCGGCCCCGAACCGCAGTGAGTTACTTCGAGTCCGGCGCAGTGACGCTGGCGGAGGCCTTCATGGTCTCCGCATTAACCATCCAGGCATACTGCTCCAGCTTGGCGATGAATTCGTGCAGCAGGTCAGCGGTGGTGGGATCTTCTTCATCCACCTCGTCGTGGACCTTGCGCATGGTTCCCACCGCAGCTTCGAGGGCAGCAACGATCCGCTCGATGGCGTCCTTGGTGTTGATGAGGCCCTCGGGGAACTTGGCCAGGCTGGTGGACTCGGCAACGGTGGAGCTGCGGCCATCCGGCAGCGCGTGCAGGGCGCGCATTCGCTCTGCCATATCGTCGGCAAACTGCCGGGCAGCGTCCACGATTTCATCCAGCTGCAGGTGAAGGTCCCGGAAGTTGGTGCCCACAATGTTCCAATGGGCCTGCTTGCCTTGGATATGCAGCTCAATCAGATCAGCAAGAACAGCCTGCAGATTGTTGGTCAGGGTAGGTGTTGCTTTCATGAATCCTCCTCGATTGGTCCAGTACTGCCGACGCTATCAGCCCCACGTGCGCGAGGGATGGGGAGAGCAACGGATTTCTCAGTGAGCTTACTAATTCGGCCAGGCCAGGGTCGGATCGCATGTTACTTTTCAGTAATGACAAGCACCAGGACAACGCTGACCAAGCTCCTCACCCGCCCCGCCGGGAAGGTTTCGGTGCCGCGGCTGATTGCCGCAGTGGCGTTGGGCGGTTCGCTGATCTTTGCCGGAGTCAGCCACCTGACCGTTGCACGGCAGGAATTCCAGGCGCAGGTACCCCCGTGGTTCCCCCTGGATAAGGACTTCGTGGTCCTGGCCTCCGGGGTCGCGGAGATCAGCCTCGGTGCCGCCTTGATCGGCCTGCGCAAGCGCCGCGTCCCTGTGGGACTGTGCACGGCGGCGTTTTTCGTCCTGATCTTTCCCGGGAACATCTCCCAGTACGCCACCCAGACCGACGGGTTCGGCCTGAACACGGACCGGGCCCGGCTGGTGCGGCTGTTCTTCCAGCCTGTGCTGGTGGTGTGGGCGCTGTGGTCAACCGGAGCGTGGAAGGAATTGCGCGCGGCGCTGCGCAAATAGCGTCTCCGCCTCACGTCGCGGGCGGAGCAAAGCGGTGCCTGCCGGAAAAATCTCCCGGCAGGCACCGCTGTTGGTTCCTGTTCCTATCTCAACGGCCGTCCGTCAGCGAGCGGGTTGTCACCAGAAGTGCGCGACATCCACCACCAGGCGGGATCCTGAGCCCGGCCCGTCCAAGGTGAACACCCGGAACGGAAGCCGGGCGCGAACGCCCAGTCCGAGGCTGGTGTAGCCTTCAAAGCTGCCTGCCCAGGCCACCTGCCGGAAGGTCTGGTAGCCCGAAACGTTGGTTACCTCAGCCCTGTTTTTCGGCTCGTACGTTCCCCGTCCAGAATCGTCATAGGCCGGTGCGTTCACAGTGACCTGGAGGAACGCGCTGCCCCGCAGCGGAACAGTGAAACCCGAACCGTCCTGGACAACTTTCGGCACATACCGGACCGTGTAGCCATCCACTGAACCGTTGAGGTCCACCACCATCCGGTCGAAGCAGTAGTGCTGCCCCGTCCTGACGTTGGTGACCGTTGCGGCGCTCATGTCCCTGTCGGTTTTGGCCTGGGATCCCCATACGAGCCCGCAATAGGATGTGGTTGCCGAGGCGGGCCCCGGAGCCACGAACCCTAATCCGACAGCCATCAAAATGACCGCCAGCCACGTATGAAACTTCTTCATTGTGGGCCACCCTTCGAGTGATTTGGTAGCTCCAGCGTAGGAGTTTCAAGCGCTCTTATTAAGGGCTGTTGCCGCTTCGGCGCGGAACCGTTAAGGAGGGGTATTTTCCGGTCACGCTGACGTAATTCAGCAGCATTCTTCGGGGCCGTTGAAACATGATTAATGCCGAATCTGCACCCCGCCGTTATGCATCATAACGACGCCGGACCAGGCTTTCGGGAGGCGTTAGCCTTCGCACTCGATGCAGTACTTCATGCCGTTTTTTTCGCGTGCAACCTGGGACCGGTGGCGGACCAGGAAGCAGGAGGAGCAGGTGAACTCATCGGACTGCTCGGGGACAACAACCACCGTCAGCTCTTCGCCTGAAAGATCGGCACCGGGCAGGTCAATTCCCTCGGCGGTGTCGTTCTCCTCGACGTCAATGACCGCGGTCTGGGCATTGCTACCGCGGGAGGCCTGCAGAGCCTCCAGCGACTCGGCGGAAGACTCGTCGTCGGTCTTGCGTGGAGCGTCGTAATCGGTTGCCATGGCGTAGTTCACTTTCGTTGCTGCGCGGCACCATTTCAGCACCTCAGTGAAGCAGTTTAGGGCATACTGCAGCCACTTAGGCAATAGTGTGGGGAACCAGACCGATTACGTCAGTGCTGCCCGGGTTTACGCTGGGAAGGCAAGCAAACCACGTTGTGGCCCCGGGGAGGCAGCATGGCCGTCAAACTCAACCACAAAGCACTGACGCACGCGCGCAAGCTGATAAAAAACGGAAAAGTTGAGCGTGATGTCCGCGATGACTGGAGCGAGCACGCGCCCTCTACGGACGACGAGAATGCGTTCATCGAAAAGCACGGCTTCGCTGAATTTGCACAATGGCATCTGGGCCGGGACGGCGACGAGTCCGACGGCACAAAAGGCAGTGTCAGTTTTCCGTTCGGGGACTTCAAAAAAGTCCACCGGTGCGCTGTTGTTTCTCTGGAAAGCCGGGCCGGCCAACACGGGCACGACGAAATCCGCGATGCCGCCAAGAAATTGCTTGAACTCATGGATTCGGACTGAGGAGCACGCTTAATGTCCACCCTCCCTTCGCGCCGCAACGTCCTTGGGGCCGGCGCCAGCGCAGCCGCCCTGGGCTTTGTGTTCGGAGTGGCCGGCAGCCTCGCGCCCTTCGCGCGCCCCGCCAGCACCGCGATGCGGAACGCCCTCGGTTACGGGACGCTGGTTCCGGATCCCAACGGCATCCTCGCGCTGCCCGGAGGGTTCTCCTACCGGATCCTGGCACGTTCCGGGGAGACGGCCACAGCTGAGGGAGTTCACCCCTCGGACCCCGACGGGATCGGCGTTTTCGCGGGCCCCGACGGTGGTTCCGTGCTTGTCTGCAACCACGAAAACGGGGGTACCGAGCCCTTCCCGGTTCCCGTCGTCGAGGGCCTCACGTATGACCCCGGAGCAACCGGAGGAACGTCCACCATCGTGGTGGATGCCGATGGCAACCGCGTGGGACAGTACACCTCAGTTGCCGGCACCAACAACAACTGCGCCGGCGGAATCTCACCCTGGGGCACCTGGCTCACCTGCGAGGAAACCGAAGCACGGGCAGGGACCGGCACCAACACCAAGGACCACGGCTATGTCTTCGAGGTGGACCCCACCAGCCGCGAGGCCAACGTCGGCCGCTCCGCCATCCCGCTTAAGTTCCTGGGCCGCTACTCCCACGAGGCGGTCGCCGTCGACCCCGCCACCAGCCAGATCTACCTCACCGAAGACGCCGGCAACCCCAACGGTCTCTACCTCCGCTGGACGCCGCCTTCAGGGTTCAATCCCGGTAAGGGCTCGCTGCGGAGCCTGGCGCAGGCGAGCGGTGGCGACGTCGCCGGCAAGCTGCAGGCCATGAAGGCTTTCCACGGCTCCACCCACGTCAAAGACCTCTCCGAGGCCACGTCGGTGGGCACCCGTTACAAGGTTCAATGGGTGGATGTGCCGGACCGTGACGCCCGCACCACCTCAGTCCGAATGCAGTTTTCCAGCGATGAGATCACCCGAGCCCACAAACTGGAGGGCCAGTGGTGGGGCGACGGCGGCGCGTACTTCGTCTCGAGCTTCGCCCGCACCGCTGATGGTTCAGTCAGCGACCACGACGGCCAGGTCTGGCACTACAACCCCGGTACCGGCGCGATCACGCTGACCACCATCTTCGGCGTCAACGCGGCACCGGATCAGGACGGAGCTTTTGACGGCCCCGACAACATCACGGTGGCACCGCAGGGCGGGCTGATCGTAGCCGAGGATGGTCGCGGCTCTACCCACCTGGTCGGGGTGACAAGCGAGGGCATGTCCTACCCGCTGGCCAGGAACGAGTACAACGACTCCGAGTTCTGCGGCCCGGCTTTCAGCATGGACGGAAAGTGGCTCTTCGCCAACATCCAGTCCCCCGGCTTCACGCTGGCGATCACCGGGCCCTGGACCCGCCCTTCCAACGCCTCCGCCAGCTGAGATTCAGTCCATCTTGCTGCAACCCGGGGTATCCCCGTTTCAACGGTCGGTGTGTACGCCTTCCTTGACCCACAGAGTGTCGCCCTCTACCCGGTCGAGCTCATCCGAGGCCAGGTAAGCGTGGCCGGCGAACAGCCCGGGCTTATCGACTTTGACGTAGCCGATTCGCAGCAGCCTCTCCGCGGTGTGGTGGGACAGCTTGGACGCCTCCGCGAACTCGTTGATCACCGTGCCGACGAGGCCTCCTGTCTTAGGGTCGACCTGTCCATCCGAAGTCACGGCCTCAGGATCACCCATCTTCAGGTCCTCGACCTTGCCGAGCTTCTTCCCGTCCGGCGCTACCACGTGCATTCCTTCACGCACCTGCTCCATGACCGACATGACGTTCTCCTTTGCATACAACGCTGGATGCAAAAACCAGTCTAGGCCTCGCCAGGAGCCAGATATAGAGGCCGCCAAGTCCGCCACGGAAAGGGGGCAGAGGAGCCTGTCAGTTCACCAGGACGGGAGAACCGGGAGCGGTCCGTCAGCATCCACATGTTCGGCATCTCCGCGGGCCAGCCACTGTAGCAGGCCTTCGCGGTCGGATGCCACGCGCAGGCTGCCGTCGCCGATCACCCACTCGTCCCGTTCTTCGGTTACCAGGGTCATACCCGGAGCCCCCTTGGCACGCAGCGACCGAACTGCGGATTCAAGGGCATTCAGGAGCGAATCCGGGTCGGCTTCCTCAATGGTCCAGGCAGTGGCGAGGTCATGGTGATGCACCACTACCTCGGCTATGCGGAGGGCCACAATGGATGTGGCGGGGACCGCCTTGCCGCCCACTTGCACCTCTTGGGCCACGAGTTCCCCGTTGAGCCGCTGGGCCTGCTCTGCAAAGTCCAGGGCGGACGTCCGCAGCTCGCCAATGAGCTCCTCCCGTGGCAGTGCTGCCAAGGCGGCGATCTCTTGGGTGCGGACCTCGCTTGAGGCGTAAAGGGGACGTTCTTCGCCCGAGGTTGCCCAGTCGATGAGCCTTACCAGTGCGTGGCCGTTGGAGGCGAGGTGCGCGATGATGTCGGCCCGCGTCCACCCCTCACACAGCGAGGGAGCGCTCATTTCGTCATCGGCAAGGGACTCGACGGTGGCGAGCAACATGTCCGTCTCCCTGCCGAGGCGGGACAGATCCGAGTGGAGGCGCGATGGGTTGATCATGGTGTCAGCCTACCTACGAGCCGCAACCCGAACCACTGTTCGCGGACCGCTGTTCCATACCCAAATCGTCTGGACTGAGACGGGATCGATCTGCGGACACGACTTCCCTAACCGCCGGTTTGAGAGCCCCAGCATATGAATGACCCCCGGGCCGAAAGCCGGGTATTCCCCTCATATGGCTTGCGTCACACGTCTGTCAGGCTGGAGGCACTCGGAGGACGGCCCCTCGGATCCTCCCGGTGCCGCAGGCCTCCACTTCGCTCTGAAAGGACTTGGAGACCATGTCACAACCGCATGCTGTCATAGCCGAAAATCCGAAAAAGGAGGCGCGCACGGCAAACTGGGTCGCCTTCATCATCTGCACGGCCCTCCTGTTTGACGGGTACGACCTCGTCATTTACGGCACAGTCCTTCCGGGGCTGCTGGCGGACCCTGGCCAGATCGGCGCATTTGATGCTGTCGCCGCCGGCCTTCTTGGCTCCTGGGCACTCATCGGAGTGCTTGTGGGCTCACTGATCTGCGGCGCCATCGGTGACTTTTTCGGCCGGCGGCGTCTGATGCTGCTGGGCATCGCCTGGTTCTCCGTCGGTATGTTCGTTACAGCATTTGCCACCACCGTCCCTGCCTTCGGTGCCCTGCGGTTTATCACCGGGCTCGGCCTGGGAGTCGTAATCGCAACGGCCGGCGCCACGATGGCTGAATTCGCCCCCGCGGGAAGACGGCAGTTCTACAACGCGATTGTGTATTCCGGGGTCCCGGCCGGCGGTGTCATGGCATCGATCCTGGGCATCCTGTTCCTCAACAGCATCGGCTGGCGCGGGCTGTTCATTCTTGGCTCACTCCCCCTGGTCATCCTGCTGCCTATCGCCTGGTTCAAGCTCCCGGAATCGCCGCGGTGGCTGCTGTCCCGGGGCCGTGAACAGGAGGCCCTGGCCGCCGCGCAACGCACCGGTGTCCCCCTCATCGAAGAGCGGGTCATCCTGGAGGTCGGTGCCGCTCCGCAGAAGACCGGCTTTGCAGCCGTTTTTTCCCCACAGTTCGCCGTTGCATCTGTCCTGCTGGCCCTGATGTCCTTCTCAGGCCTCTTGCTGACATACGGACTCAACACCTGGCTCCCCAAAATCATGGAAGGCTACGGCTACGGGCGGACATATTCCCTTTTCTTCCCTCTCGCCCTGAACCTTGGGGCAGTGGCGGGCGGATTGCTCGCGTCCCGGCTGGCGGATAAGAGCGGACCCCAGCGGGTCATCGCCGCGACCTTCGCGCTGGCGACCATTTCCCTGGCACTCATGACCTTCAGCTTCCCGTTGCCGCTGCTTTTCGCCTTCATTGCCCTTGCAGGCGTGGGCACACTGGGCACCCAGGTACTGATTTACGGTTTCCAGTCGAACTACTTCACCACTAACGCCCGGGCAGCCGGCGTTGCATGGTGCGCCAGCGTGGGTCGCCTGGGCGGGGTTCTTGGCCCGATCATAGGCGGTTGGCTGGCAGCTGCCGGCATCGGCGGATCCACGGCTTTTTACATCTACGGGGCAGTGGCACTCTTCGGCGCTGTGGTCACAGTCCTGGTACCACGCCAGAGGAAGCTGGAAGAGGCCGAGCACAAAATCGAGGAGATCGCCGATGGACGGGCAGAGGAAAGCACCGCTTCAAAGGTACTCATGTAAGCCCTCCGCAGCCTACGAGGCGTGATTGCGTCACCTGAATAGCCTAGTCAGGCTTATTATGGTTATTATTCGAATCAATCACGCGCCTGAGGCAGAATCGTCGGGGCCGGTTAGCTGAAGGACGGCCCTACGTTGGACATCCGCCAACTGAATTACTTCATCGCGGTTGCTGAGGAGCGGCATTTTGGCCGCGCGGCCAAGCGCCTTCATATGGCCCAACCACCTCTCTCGCAGCAGATCCGCCAACTGGAAGAGCAGATTGGAGTCCAGCTGTTCAACCGCACCACCCGCAGAGTTGACCTCACGGCAGCGGGCCAACTCCTGCTGGACCGGGGACGGCAGATTGTCAATGACGTGGCGACACTCCAGGCCGACGTTTATCAGGTGGGAAAGGGCGCAACCGGAGTTTTGCGTGTCGGCTTCTCGGGCTCGGCAACCTATGGCGTCATGCCTCAGGTCGCCCGCCTTGCCAAACAGCTCCTGCCTGGCCTGTCCCTGGCCCTGCACGGCGAAATGCTCACGCCGTCCATGGAAGCGGGCTTGCGGAACGGTACTCTGGATGCCGCCTTGCTGCGGCCCCCGGTCGCGGCGGAAGACATCGACTACCGGACTGTGGCACAAGAGCCGCTCGTCGTCGCGCTTCCCTCGTTCAGTGCACTGGCCGTGGATCAGCCCGTGGCGATACACGAACTGCAGGACCAGGACTTCATCGCCTACCCGCCCGAGTCGGTGCTCTACCGCACCACCGCAGATCTGTGCCGCCAGGCCGGTTTCCAACCACGCATCAGCCAGGTGGTTGGGGAGACCTCGACGATGCTGGCATTTGTAGCCGCAGGGAGCGGGGTGGCTGTCATGCCGTCCAGCGTGCAGGCCTTCCAGCTTGACGGTGTGGCCTACCGCGAACTTGAAAACGTCCCGGAGGTGGAGCTCGCTGTCGCCTGGATGCGCGGGCACCACTCGGCGCTGCTCAAAAACTTTCTGGACGTCGTCGTCACCGCAACTGCGGGACCTGCGGTGTCCGCCCCTGCCCACGGCCCCGTGCCGTTGCCCACTGATGAAAGGCTTTCACGCATATGAAGATCGCAGCCATTGAGGCGATTCCCTACTCGATCCCTTATCTTCATCCCCTGCATTTCGCCTCCGGTTCCGTCCACGAGGCAGATCACGTGCTGATCAGGCTCCGGACCGACGACGGCGTGGTGGGAACCGCTGATACCCCGCCGCGCCCCTACACCTACGGTGAGACGCAGAAGTCGATCGTGGCAGTGGTGGAAGACATTTTCGCTCCGCAGCTGGTCGGCGTCGACATTTTTGACCGCGAAAAGGTCCAGTCAGTCCTGCACCGGACCATTCACAACCAGACGGCCAAAGGCGCGGTGGACATCGCCCTTTGGGACGTCATCGGCAAGACCCTCGGGCAGCCGGTGACAAAGCTGCTGGGCGGCTACACCGATTCGCTCAGGGTCTCCCATATGCTCGGCTTCAAGCCTGCCCAGGAGTTGCTCGCCTTGGCGCTGGAGTTCCGTGGGACCTATGGCATCAACACATTCAAGCTCAAAACCGGCCGCCGTCCCCTCAGCCTCGACATTGAAGCTGCACGGGTACTCCGGGAAGGCCTCGGCGAGGACGCTGAGCTGTACATGGACGCAAACCGCGGATGGTCTGCCAATGAGGCAGCCGAAGTGCTGCGCCGCACGGCGGAGCTGGGGCTGCAGTTCCTGGAGGAGCCCGACGACGCCCGCGAAGTCCTCGGCCGACGTCGCCTCGTGACGAACTCCCCCATCCCCATCGCCGCGGATGAATCTGCTGCCAACCTGGGCGAGGCGGCACGGGAAATCCTGACCGGCGGCGCGAACCTCCTGGCGGTGAAGACGGCCCGGTCCGGTTTCACGGAGGCGGCGAAAATTGTTGGCATGGCCGAGGGGATGGGCATTGACGTCTACATCGGCAACCAGATCGACACCCAGGTGGGCACGGTGGCCTCGGTGGTTTTCGGCGCCGCCTTCGCCCATTCCGCCAAGCGTGCAGCGGAACTGTCCAACTACCTCGACATGGCCGACGACCTCCTGGCCCAGCCCTTGGTCATCACCGGCGGACGCATCCGTGTTCCCGAGGGCCCTGGGGTGGGCACCGCAGTTGATGAAGAAAAGCTCTCGCACTACCGCACCGACCGCTAGCAATCTCCCTACCGAAAGGACATTCATGAAGTACCTGGTCCATATGGACGTAAACCTGCCCGCAGACCTTCCGGCAGCTGAAGCCGCAGAGATCAAGGCCACGGAAAAGGCCTACTCGCAGGAGCTGCAGCGCTCGGGCAAGTGGCCGGAGATCTGGCGGGTGGTGGGTGAATACGCCAACTACTCGATCTTCGACGTCGATTCGAACGACGAACTCCACGAGATCCTGCAGAATCTGCCGCTGTTCCCTTACATGGAAATCTCCGTGGTCCCGCTTGCGAAGCACCCCTCCGACATCAAGTAACCAGCGGCGCTAGGGGCCTCCCGATCGGGCCGTGTTCCGGGGTCAGTCCTTGGCCCGGAACACGGCCGCGAGCTCGCTGCGGGAGCGGATTCCCATTTTCCGGTAAAGCCGGGTCAGGTGGTATTGCACGGTCTTTTCTGCGAGGAACAGGGTCCTGGCCGCTTCTTTGTTGGTGGCGCCGCCCGCTACCAGTTCGGCCACGGCGCGTTCCTGTGCTGTGAGTTGGAGGTGGTGGTCGCTGACCGCCATCAACACGGGGTCTGCAGGGTCTGGCAGGTTCCCGACATCGAGCCCTGTTGCCTTGAGCTCCCGGTCGCAGCGTTCAACGTAGGTGGCCGCGCCCAGGGAGTCGTAGAGGTCCCGGGCGGCCCGCAGGACCGACGAGGCCAGCCGCCGTTTGCCCGCCCTTCGCATGCTTTGGCCGAACGCGAAGCTGACCCGGGCCCGCAGATATGGCCGGTTGATCCCCCTGAGGTGTCCTAAGGACGCCTCGAAATGCTCCCTGACAGTGTCGGGGTCTCCCTGGGCAGCCACCAGCCTGCCCCTTGCCCAGGCCATCCGCGCCATATCCGAGGGTACTTCCCGCTCGCGCGGCACGCGCTCGAACGCCGTGAGGAACGAGTCGGCGGCGTCCAGCTGGTCAGTCATGACCAGGGCGTTGACGTAAGTGTCCTGCCAAGGCCAGAAGGACACCCGGTTCTCGGTCCACGGGTCCAGCTCCGTCAGCGGCTGCAGGACAGCCAAAGCCCCCTCATAATCCGCCCTCGCCTCGTGGAAGCGCGCACGGGCAAGGGTGGCCGGCACCTGCATGGCACGGTACGTTCCGGGCTGCACAGCCGCCTGCGACACGTAGTAGCGGGCCCGGTCCCAGTCGCCCCGCATGGACCAGAGCTCCGCTGCAGTCCAATAAAGAAGCGGGCGGATCAGCGGCATGCGCGAAGTCTCAAGGCGCACGGAAGCGCGTGCCACAGTGGCGGCTGCTGCATCCCAGTTGCCGAGCACCAGGTGGGTGCGGGCCAGCCAGGCCTCGGCCCACAGCGAAATCCGCATCGAGCCGCCCCGGTATTCAGTAGGGGCCGCCGACTCGAAGTTCGCCAGCGCTGTCTCAACGTTGTCAAGGCGCAAGGCCAACCAGCCCGCACCCATTTGGACCCGTTGTTTCTGGGCGTTCTCGGAAGCATGTTCGAAAGCCCGGTGATAAGAGGCTTCCGCCGCGGAAACCCGGCCCTGTGCATAGAGGCCCAGGCCGTAGATGGCCTCTGACTCAATGTGGGCCGGGGTCCCCGGCTGAGTAAGTTCCATGGCCCGTTCCGCCCAGGTGGTAATGGCTGGCCCGTCCCACGAGGCCACACCGTGCAGGACAAAGCGCTGCGCCACCTGGGCTGCGGCCGCTGGATCACGCTGCGGATTGGAGGTGCGCCACGCCATCTCCAACTGCATCTGCGCGCTGTCGTTCTGTCCCGAAGCGGTGGAGAGGTATCCCAGGACGGAGGAGCGGAGCGGCGAGGCCGGCAGCGCGTCCACGGCCGCCGTCCACATCTGGGCCTGCGCAATGTTGCCCGAACCCACCAGGGCATCCACCGCCCTCAGGAGCCTGTCGTTCCGGGAACGAAGGTCCTGGGAAAGCCGGGACGCGGAGAACAAGGCTGTTGATGCGTCCTGCCACGCTCCAACGGTGGCTTGGTCTCGGGCAAATTGCTCAAGCTCCCCGGCCAGGTCCTCGTCCGCGCCGGGTGTGGCGGACACCCGGTGGCCCGACCGCTCACCCTCGGGCTCCACAGCCTCAGCGGCAAGCCGATGAAGCGCAATACGCCGGCTGGGAGCGATCTGTTCGTAGATCGCGGCGCCGGTGCCGGGTTCAAAGAAAACGACGGGCGGATCGCGCCTGGTCAACACGCAACCCCAACAGCCCGGCACGGTGCCCCTCATCGAGTGCCTCCATGATGGCTTCCATTCCGCTGACCCGGGAAACCTCTGCCAAACTTGTGGCGCGTCCAAGGACTGACGCTGCCTCCGCGACAGCGACCAGCCCCGGGGACGATGCCGCCAGGACGCTTCGAACCCTGGCGCGGACGCGGGACGTTGGAGGCAGCGAGGGAAACCATGTCTGCCAGGTTTCCGCCGGCAGCTCACGCAGCAGCTCGACGATCGGTTGAGCGATTCCTCGCGTGTGCTGGACCAGGCCGTGTGCCGCCGTCGCGCTGAGGTCCAGGCCGAGCATCCTCCGCGCGAGGTCCTGAACCTGGTGCGGGGTTAACGGATCCAGCGGAATACTGGCGACTTGGTGGCCAGTCAGGAAGTCCAGCACACCGCTGGGAACACGCAGGGCGTCATCGGGGTTAAGGGTGAGCAGGAACAGAACCCTTTTTCCGTACAGCCTGCGCATGACGAAAGTAAGGATGCGCAGGCTCTCAACATCAAGTTTGTGGACGTCGTCGATGGCGACGACTACGCTGCCGTGGGCCTGCAGTGCTTCGAGGTGGGTGCTGAGGGTGGAAGCGTAATTCACGACCTGGGCAGCCGTGAGAGCCGGAACGGGGCCCGCGGGCAGCGCAGGGCCGCCGTCGTAATCCTTTGCCGAGCGCAGCGGCGAGGTGAGCATGAGCTGGGAGTAACCGGCCAGCGGAAACTGCGCCTCCCATTCGTCGCCCATGGCGGACAGCACCCGGACACCACGGGCCACGGTGCGGCAGTGCTCAAGGAAGAGCTCCAGCACGGCGGTCTTCCCGGAACCTGACGGGCCCGTGATCACTACTGCCCCTACTTTGCCCTTACGGACCGTGCGGAGAACTTCCAGCAGCTCCTCAAAGACCCCTGCCCGGCCGACGAAAGGAAGACCCTCCGCACTGTCGCCTTGCATGGACCCCGCCGTCATGGCCGCAACTTTACCGGAGTCAGCCGGCCGGACCTGACGGCCGGCATCCCTTCACAGCGCCTCAGCCCAGGTCCCCGCCGGCAACCGGAAGGATGGTTCCGGTCAGGTATGACGCCTCATCTGAGCCGAGGAAGACGATGGGGGCGGCCTGTTCATCCAAAGACCCATAGCGCTTGAAAATCGAGGACTCGACGGTTTGGTCAACGATCACCTGATACCAGGCCTTCTCCACGGTGGTTTCCGCCTCCGGGCCGCGCTTGACCTTGCGGGCCGGGGCCTCGGTTCCACCGGGGGCTGTCGCCACCACGCGGATGCCGCGTCCTCCCACCTCCATCGCCAGTGATTGAGTCAAGGCGTTGACTCCACCCTTCGCCGCCGCATACGGCACGCGGTTCATCCCGCGGGTGGCTACTGACGAAACGTTGACGATGGTGCCGGAGCCCTGCTGCAGCATGGCCGGCAGGACCGCCCGGCAGGTCCAGAGGGTGGGAAAGAGCGAGCGCCGGATCTCTTTCTCGATCTTGTCCTCGTCGTACTCTTCATACGGGCGGGCCCAGATGGTGCCGCCCACGTTGTTAACGAGCACATCCACGCGGCCGTGGGCGGCCAGTGCCGCGTCCACCGCTTGCTGTGCTCCTGCGAAGGTCTCCAGGTCCGCGGTCACGGAGATGGCGGACCCACCTGAACCGGAAACCTTTGCCGCCTCCTGTATCCCGCCCGCCACCTCATGGACCAACTCGGCACGGTCAACGAGGACGACGGCGCCGCCCTCGGCGCCAATGCGCTCGGCCACCTTCTGGCCGATGCCCTGGGCGGAGCCGGTCACAAGAGCTACCTTGCCGGCGTACCGGCCCGGCGTGATGAACTGTCCTGCGTATGGCTGCGTCATCAGTGGCCGGCTTTGGCGTCGATGGCGACGGCCATGGTTTCCTTGGCATCGTGAGCATGGGCCATGATGACCTCGCGGACCCGCGCTTTGTCCTGGCGCTCGAAGGCATCGACGATATCGAGATGATCCTGGTTGACCCGCTCGAAAATGCGGGTTCCCGTTTCGAAGGCCGCCGCCATTTGCGCGTGGACGTCCAGCCGGCGGTAGGACTCGAGCAGCATGGGGTTGTCGCAGACCATGAAGAGGTATTCGTGGAACTCCTCATTGGTCCGCGCGAACTCCTCCGGTTCCTGGATGGTGCCGGCATTGACAGAGCTCTGGGTAGCTTCGGCGAGCCGGCGGAACTGCTGCAGTTGTTCATCGCTCAGGCGGCCCAGCATCAGCTCGCTTACGGCAAGCTCCAGGCCCATCCGCGCGTCGAGCTGGGCGAAGCTGTCCTCCTTCCGGAAATCCAGCCAGCCGGTCTCCAAAGACGAAACGGCCTCGCTGCGGCTCATCGAGTCGCCTTCTGCCGCGATCTTCTCGGCCGGTGCCGGCGCACCTGTTTCCGCGTCACCGCCAGTGGTTTCCTTGGGGGCAAAGCGCTCGAAGTAGAAGTTGGCGGGCTTGATGCCCTCGGAGTCCAGCCATTTCGACACAGCGTTCACCATGGGAGGCGGACCGCACAAGTAGATGTCGACGTCGCCGTCGTTCAGGTGCTTCGGCTGGATGATTTGAGTGACATAGCCAGTGTGCGGTGCGGATGTGCCGGGTTCGGAGGCAATGTAGTCCCACGTAAATTCGGGCAGCTTCGCTTCATAGCCCCGCAGCCACTCGAGGCCGACGATGTCAGCCTCGCGCGTCAGTCCGTAGATCAGGTGGACAGGTATCGACGCCGGGGTTTCAGAGAGCTTCTCGAGGATGGACATAAGCGGGGCCAGGCCGGTACCGCCTGCCAGAAGCAGCAGGGGCCGCTTGGGCTCACGCAGGAAGAAGGATCCGTACGGGCCGGTGAACTCGATGGTGTCGCCCACGGCCGCCCGGTCACGCAGATACTCGGACATCGCACCCTGTGGTGTCACCCTCACCATGAAGGAGGAATCCTGGACCTCAGGGCCGCTGCTGAACGAATAGGAACGCTCCGCATCGGTTCCGGGGACCTTGATATTGACGTACTGGCCCGGCAGGAAGGCCAGCGCATCCCGGTTTTCCACTTCCAGAGTGAAGGAGACGGTGGATTCCGAGTGCTTGTTGAGTTCCTTCACGGTTGAGGTGAAGGTGGTGGCTCCCGTTTTCGCCGATTCGGACGTGGCGGGGATTTGAATGGCGAGATCCGATTCGGGAACCGCCTGGCAGGTCAGCAGGTAGCCCTTTTCGAGCTCGTCCTCTGTCATCGCATCGTCAATGTAGTCACCCGGGTCGAAGGAGCCGGAGTCGCAGAAGGCCTTGCAGGTGCCGCAGGCACCGTCACGGCAGTCCGAGGGAATGTTGATCCGCGCTTTATACGCGGCGTCCATCACGGTCTCGTAGTCACCGACCTTGATGACTTTGGTGACGCCGTCTTCGAAGCTGAGGGCAACTTTGTGGCCCATGGTTTCCTCCTGGTTGGGGCCGCGTCGATGCGGCCCGGAAAGTGCAGATATGCCCTGGGGCACGTGTTTGGAGACGTCCAAGGCCGGTGCCGGACACATGCCGGCACCGGCGCGGGGCCGTCAGATCATGTAGACGTCCACTACGTGGTGGATGTAGTCGTTCTTGAGGACGACCTTCTTTTTCATGATGACCGGCTCGGCGCCGGCGAGGTCGATCGTGTAATAGCTGGTGCCGAAGTACGTGTCCGTGGTGTTATACCGGAAGTACAGGGTGAACCAGTTGAAGCGCACCTTCACCTGGTCGCCGTCGTGCTCCATGATTTCGACGTCGGTGATGTTGTGCCCGGTGCGGGGCTCCGGGAGGGACGTGGCCGAGGACCGGTCCGTCTTGATCCGGAAAACGCGGTCCTCAATGCCGCCGCGGTTGTCATAGTAAATGAGCGAAATCTCGTTCTGCGGGTCCCCGGTCAGCCGGTCATCGACGTTCCATGCAGGCATCCAGAACTCCGAGTGCGGGTGGTAGCACTGGAGCCACTCATCGAACTGGCGGTCATCCAGCAGGCGGGCCTCCTTGTACAGGAAGGCACGGACGGTTTCGAGGGTCGCGATCTCCTCGGCGCTCTTGAGCGCGGCAGCGGGCTTTGTCAGGTTGGTCATGGCGAATGCACTCTCTCTGGTTCGAGCTGGTCTGGGTCAGGCGGTGACGGGGACGGCGTCCAGGGCGGAAAGCTCTTGCTCCGCCAGGGCCCGATCCATCACTTCCTTCCAGTACCCGTGCTGGATCGGGTAGAGCCCCTCGTCCTCGGTTCGCACCCCGGAAGCGATGACCCTGGTCATCCCCAGTGCCTTGGCCTGCTCGTCAGGGCCCGCTATCTCGTGGGTGGATCCGCGGGTCATGTCGTTCCAGGGCGCCGAGGTGGCCCAGTAGGTTTTGTTGCAGGACCGGAACTCCTCGAGGTCGTCCGGTGTGGCCATGCCTGTGGCGTTGAAGAAATCCTCGTACTGGCGGATGCGCTTGGACCGGTTCTCCTGGGATTCGCCCTTGGGGGCGATGCAGTAGATGGTCACCTCGGTTTGGTCCGCGGAGATGGGACGGAAGTGGCGGATCTGCGAGGAGAACTGGTCCATGATGTAGACGTTCGGGTACAGGCAGAGGTTCCGCGAAATGTTGATCATGAAGTTGGCCATCTCCTCGCCATACTTGGCAACGAGCTCCTCGCGGCGGTCCCACAGGGGGCGGTCCTCCGGGTTTGTCCATTCCTGCCACAGCAGCAGGTGTCCATGGTCGTAGGAGTAGAAGCCGCCCTTGACCTTGCCCCATTTGCCGGCGTCCATGGCCTTGGTCTTGTTCGCGGAGTCGCCGGCCGTGCGGCGTGCCGTGGTGGCGGCGTAATTCCAGTGCACTGCGGTGACGTGGTAGCCGTCGGCGCCGTTTTCCGCCTGCACCTTCCAATTGCCGTCGTAGGTGTACGTAGACGCGCCGCGCAGCACCTCCAATCCCTCCGGGGACTGGTCCACGATGGAGTCGATCACCTTGGTGGCGTCACCCAGGTGCTCTTCGAGCGGGAGAACGTCAGCCTTCAATGAGCCAAAGAGGAAGCCCCGGTAGGACTCGAACCGGGCAACCTTGGTGAGGTCGTGGGACCCTTCTTTGTTGAAGGATTCCGGGTAGCCGGCATTGCGGGAGTCTTTGACCTTGAGCAGTTCACCGGAATTCTTGAACGTCCAGCCGTGGAACGGGCAGGTGAACGTGGTGCGGTTGTCCGTCTTGCGGCGGCACAGCATCGCGCCGCGGTGCGAGCATGCGTTGACGATGCAGTTGAGGTTTTCGTCCTTGTCCCGGGTGATCATCACAGGAGTGCGGCCGATGTTGGTGGTGAAGTAGTCCCCCACATTGGGAATCTGGGATTCGTGGGCGAGGTAAACCCAGTTGCCCTCGAAGATGTGCTTCATCTCCAATTCGAAGATCTCTTCATCTGTGAAAATCTCGCGCTTGGCCCGGATGATGCCGTTCTCACGGTCGTCGATCACGGCGTCGGCAAGGACCTCGCGGACATGGTTCATGTTTTCGCTCATGGCTGCTCCTTCATTGGTGAGTGCTGGACGGATGGGCTGGGTGGTCCCGCAAGCGCGCGGTCATGCCCAGGAGTTTGTCAGCCAAGTCTTGCTTACCGTGATAGCTCTCACATCAGGTAAATACCTAGGTTCGACCAAGGGTGCCTTTATGTCGCCTTTTTGACAGAAAACCAGCTAAATCGATATTTGTAGCGTCCTTATTTGAGATCTACGATGAACAGACATCCCCCCCCAATATTCAAAGAGGAGTTTGGACATCACCATGACCGAGACCCAAGCAGACACCCGCAAAGAAGACGAGGGCACTGCAGTCGAAGCCGGCTCCAAAGCCACTGAGCGCTTCACTGCCTCCGGCAAGCTCTCGCACCTGGATGTGTCCAAGGAACGAGTGAGCCTGCTCGCGGGTGCGCTCATCAAGGCTGCCAACGACATCGTCGTCGAACACCAGGTCACCTACGAGGAGTACAACGCGCTCAAAGCCTGGCTCATCAAGGTAGGAACGGACGGGGAATGGCCGCTGTTCCTCGACGTGTGGCTGGAACACACCGTGGAGGACGTCAACTCCCAGGACCGCCCCGGCACCGTGGGCACCATCGAGGGACCCTATTATGTGCCGGGCTCACCGGTGCTGCAGACCCCGGGCACCGTCGAAATGCGTGAGGACGAGGAGGGCACTCCGCTGCACTTCAGCGGCCGCTTCACCGATACGGACGGCAACCCCATCCAGAACGCCCAAGTGGAGATCTGGCACGCCGACAGTGCCGGGTTCTACTCCCAGTACGCCCCGGGTCTGCCGGACTGGCTCTTCCGGGCCACGGTCAAGGCGGACGACGACGGCCGCTTCGTCATCAACACGATGCGCCCTGCGCCGTACCAGATCCCCACAGACGGGGCCTGCGGACAGCTGATCAGCGCTGCAGGCTGGCACGCATGGCGCCCGGCGCACATCCATATCAAGGTCTCCGCGCCGGGATTCCAGCCCGTTACCCAGCAGCTGTACTTCCCGGGCGACCCGCACAACACGGATGACATCGCGTCGGCAGTCAAGCCCGAGCTTATGCTCGACCCCAAGCCCCGCACCGACGGTGGGGCAGGCGAAGAAGTGGTCTACGACTACGTCCTCGCCAAGGAAGGCCAGCACAAGTAGGAACCACAGCTGGGAATCGTTGCCGGCGCCCGGCCCGGTACTGAAGGCGCCCTGGAGTGCAAACTCCCGGGCGCCTTCATTTTTTTGCCGTCGTTTAGAGGAGCCCGAATGGTTTCATCCCGCCAGGACCCACCCGCCGCCGTCCCTCATTCGGAAACTGTTGCGGCTCAGGCACCCCAGCCCCTGCTGGAGCGCCCGGGTGTCCGCCCAGCGGGCATTCGGCAGGTCTTCCGCGATCTGGGCCTGCCCTATGTTTCCAATGGAATGATCGGCCTCATTTTCTCCGCCTCCGGCCCCATTGCCGTCACCCTTGCTGTGGGAGCGGCGGGAGGACTCACCGAAGCTCAACTCGCGTCGTGGGTGTTTGGCATCCTCTTTTCCGGCGGAGCAGCCACCGTGGTCATGTCCCTCCTCTATCGACAGCCCCTGGGCTTCGCCTGGTCCATTCCCGGAACGGTGCTTCTGGGTCCGTCCCTTCAGCACCTTTCCTTTGCCGAAGTGGTGGGGGCCTTCTTCACGTCCGGAATTCTCGTCCTCGCGCTGGGCGCCTCCGGAGTGGTGCGGCGGATCATGGCAGTGGTTCCGATGCCCATTGTCATGTCCATGGTGGCCGCTGTCTTTCTAAAATTCGGCACGGACATCGTTGTCTCCACGCAGGCGAATCCCGTGGTGGCGGCGCCCATGGTGGTCGCATTCCTGATCCTGGCGGCCATACCGGCACTTGGCCGGTTCCTTCCACCGGTGCTGGGAACGCTAGCCGTTGGGTGCATCGCTGTGGCGGCAAGTGGGCAATTCTCTTTCACAGGGGGCGGGCCGATTCTGGCCACCCCGGTCTTCACCGTTCCCGAGTTCACCTGGGCCGCCCAGCTCGAGCTCGTTGTTCCCCTGGCTGTTACCGTGCTGTTCGTTCAGAATGGCCAAGGCATCGCCGTTCTTCGGGCCGCCGGCCACAATCCGCCGGTCAACGTTTTCGCGATCGCCTCGGGCGCGTTTTCGGTGCTCAATGCATGCTGCGGCGCTGTGTCAGCGTGCGTGACGGGCCCTACCAACGCCCTCATAACGTCCTCGGGAACACGGCAGCGCCAGTACACCGCTGCCGTGGTGTTCGGCTTACTGGCCATGGCCTGCGCTTTGCTGGCCCCGGCGCTCACCCGGCTCATGCTCGCCACACCGAAGGAATTCATCCTTGCCCTGGGCGGCATTGCGATGCTGCGGGCGCTTCAGCAGGCCTTTGTCACTGCCTTCGCCACGGCCTTCACGCTGGGGTCCCTGGTGACATTCGTCGTGACCATCTCCGGCATGAGTCTCTTCAATATCCACCCGGCGTTTTGGGGACTCGTTTGCGGCTACGTGGTGTCACGGCTGCTTGAACGCGCTGACCACTCAAGGTCTTAAGGGTACGAAGACTAACTGCCGCCCGGACGGCGACGGCAGCCGGCGCCACAGGTCAAAGCCACAAGACGGAGCCTCCTGTCAGATTCGAACTGACGACCCCCGCTTTACAAGAGCGGTGCTCTGGCCAACTGAGCTAAGGAGGCGCGCCCACGCGGGGCGTGCGCCGCAACGGCGCTAGATAAGGTTAGCCCAAGTCCGGCCGCTGGTAAAAACCGCAGCCCCGGCGAGGGCGCCAAAGGGCAGAAAAGCACAAAAAGAAACCCGCCCCCGGAATGTTTCGGAGGCGGGCCCTAAGGGTGACGAAGAAGGCTTAGGCCTTGGCGTCGATCGCGGCCTGGATGTCGGCGTTCAGATCGGTGGTGCCTTCCCACTTCTTGCCGTCAACAAAAACGGTGGGCGTTCCGGTGATCCCCGTGTTCGAGGCCAGCTCGGTGGAGTACTTCACGTAGGGACGGAAGGTCTTCTCATCTACGCAGCTGTTGATGTCCGCGCCGATGTCCGAGGCAAGGGACTTCAGCTTGTCATCCGAGAGGCCTGCTCCGCCTTCAGCGGGCTGGTTGGCGAAGAGCACATTGACGTATTCGGCGTACTTGTCCGGTGCTTTGTCAGCTACGCAGGCCGCCGCGTTGGCGGCGCGTGAGGAGTAGTTGGTGCTGGACTGGCGGTCCAGGAAGCCCAGGGGCCGGTACTCCATGGTGATTTTGCCTTCGTTGCGCAGGGTGGTGAGGGCCTCGTTGTAGGTGTTCTCGAACCGCAGGCACACGGGGCAGATGAAGTCGATGTAGGCGATCACCTTGACCGGCTGCCCGGCCTCAGCTTCAGCACCGGGGGCCACAACGGGGCTGGGCAATGTGTCCGGCTTGGGCGGAAGGTTGCCCATGTCCACGGTGGCTGCGTCCGTCTTCTTCACCTCGGTGTTGGCCAGCAGGGTCACACCGCCGTTGACGTTGGCGCTGGCGGGCACGGGGCCCTGGTCCGCAATGGGGGTGTTCTGCCGGATGCTGGTGGTGACCACCAATGCCACAATCGCCAGGATGGCCACAACGGCCACCACAATGCCCCAGCCGATGAGCAGCTTATTGCGCTTGTCCTTTTTAAGCTGGGCCTCGCGGATCAGCCGCGCCTTTTCGCGCGCCTCCGAGGTGCGCTCAGCTTTGGACTTGCGTATTTCATTTGCGGGGCTCATGTGTTCCTTGGGTCGATCGACATAGGGGGACCACTCTGTGGCGACTCCATCATTTTAGGGCAGAAAGCTGAGAGCTTGCGCCTTCAAGTATTCCGCCCCATTGACCAACGGACGAATAGCCCCGAAGATTCCATCCTATTAGGGTTGCTTAGAGGCACAAGCAACCCCAGGGGGCCGCAATGCAATCACCTGTCCAGGAAAAACCGTCAGCCGGAACTGAAACCGGCCCGGCCGCGCACAGCCACGGCCATGCCACCAAATACGACTTCATGGTGGTGTCCAACAGGTTGCCCGTCGACCGCACCGCTCCCGGGGAGAGCGGCGACGACGGCTCGGGCTGGCGCCGCTCCCCCGGAGGCCTGGTGACGGCCCTCGCACCCATGATGACCAAAACCGACGGCGCCTGGGTGGGCTGGCACGGCGCACCGGATGAAACCGTGGAACCCTTCAGTCACGGCGGCATGGACCTGGTCCCGGTGCAGCTGAGCACCGACGACGTCGAGCTCTACTACGAGGGGTTCTCCAACGCCACGCTGTGGCCGCTCTACCACGACGTCATCGCCCCGCCGGAGTTTCACCGGACCTGGTGGGACGCCTACCGCAAGGTCAATCGAAGGTTCGCCGACGCCGTCGTACGCCACGCCGACCACGGCGCAACAGTGTGGATCCAGGACTACCAGCTGCAGCTGGTGCCGCGGATGCTGCGCGAAGCGCGGCCTGACCTGCGGATCGGATTTTTCAACCACATCCCGTTCCCGCCGCCGGAGATCTTCGCCCAGCTTCCCTGGCGCCACGCCATCATCGACGGACTGATGGGCGCGGACCTGGTGGGCTTCCAGCGGCCCAGCGACGCCGGCAATTTCATGCGCTCTGCCCGCCGGTTCCTGGGCGCCAGCGTGAAACAGCAGCAGGTGCACGTCAAGGGCCAGGACGGCAGAATCACGCACATCGCCCGTGCACAGGCCTTCCCCATCTCGATTGATGTTGCCCACATCACCGAGCTTGCCAATAACCCGGAGATCATCGAGCGCGCCCGGCAGATCCGGCAGGACCTCGGCAACCCCAAGACCATTCTTCTGGGCGTGGACCGGCTCGATTACACCAAAGGCATCCGGCACCGGCTCAAGGCCTACGAGGAACTCCTCCATGAAGGCAAGCTCAAGGTAGGTGAGGCCACGCTGATCCAGGTGGCCAGCCCCAGCCGCGAGCGCGTGGAGCAGTACCGGCTGCTGCGCGAGGAGGTCGAGGGAACCGTTGGCCACATCAACGGCACCTACGACACCATTGAGAACACGGCGGTCCGCTACCTCCACCACAGTTACCCCGTGGAAGAAATGGTGGCACTGTACCTCGCCGCCGACGTCATGCTCGTTACGGCGCTCCGGGACGGCATGAACCTCGTGGCCAAAGAGTACGTCACCGCCCGCAAGGACAACGACGGCGCCCTGGTCCTCAGTGAATTCGCCGGCGCCGCGGACCAACTCAAGCAGGCCCTGCTCATGAACCCGCACGACATTGACGGCCTCAAGGACACCATCATGCAGGCGGTCAACATGTCCCCGAGGGACGCAGGCCGCCGCATGCGGTCCATGCGCAAGCAGATCCTTGAGCACGACGTCGACCATTGGTCAGCTGATTTCCTCAACGCCCTGAACGAGAAAGTTGTGCGCGATGACTCCTGACGCCCGCCACGCCAAAGGCCCGCTGACCCTGTCCCCGGAACTCCGCCAAGCCCTCCAGCGGATCGCCCGGACGGACCACCTGCTGGTGGCCATGGACTTCGACGGCACCATCGCCCCGATCGTCGACCATGCCGACGACGCCCGCCCGCTCCGGCGTTCGGCGGTGGCCATGGCCGGGCTGGCTGCCCTGCCGCGTACGACGACGGCACTCATCTCCGGCAGGGCCCTCGCCAGCCTGCGCGCGGTGGCTTCGCCGCCCGTGGACACCCTGCTCATCGGCAGCCACGGCGCCGAAGCGTGGCTGGGCCCCGGATCCACGGAGCTGACCCTGGACGAGGACCAGCGCCAACTGCTCGCCGAAGTCCGCAGCGTCCTCGAGGACATTGTTGAGCAGGCCCCCGGAACGCTGCTGGAGGACAAACCGGCCGGCGTTGTCCTGCACACCAGGCTCGCAACGGACGACGTCGCAGAGGATGCAGTTGCCGCGGCCCGCGCCGTGCTGCAGGACCGCAAGGGCGTCTTCCTGAAGAACGGCAAGCGCGTCCTGGAGACCTCAGTGGTCAACGCATCCAAGGGCGAGGGCCTGACCTTCCTGCGGCAGATCACCGGCGCCACCGCTGTCCTTTTCGCCGGCGACGACGCCACGGACGAGGACGCCCTGGCCCGCCTCGAACCAGGTGACGTTGGCATCAAGGTGGGCCTGGATTTCACGCAGGCCGAGTTCCGCGTGGAGGCACCCGTCCATGTGGCGGAACTGCTGGAAGCCCTCCTGCAAGAGCGGAGCCTGGTGGTGGCCGAAGAGGAGCCCGGCGACGCCTAAGGACCGCCGGCTTGGCGGAGCTCACATGTGAGCTTCGTAACATTCGCAACGTTTTGTCATTCGTCTGACATACTCTTGGTTGTGATGTGGCGCACAAGAACCGTGCGGCGTCACGCGATACTCCTCGGCTTCGGCCGGGGAGTACGCGGCTGCAATGCCGTGGACAACTGAACAAACATGAACCATTCACAACGGATCGTTCGGCACGTACCTGCCGGTGAAGGGATTGATAACTGTGGCTACAGTTACTTTTGATAACGCTACGCGTCTGTACCCGGGCACAGAGAAGCCCGCTGTTGACAAGCTCAACATTGAAATCGCCGATGGCGAATTCCTGGTCCTCGTTGGACCCTCCGGTTGCGGTAAGTCCACCTCCCTGCGCATGCTCGCAGGCCTTGAGGACGTCAACGCCGGCCGTATCCTCATTGGCGATCGCGACGTCACCGACGTTCCCCCGAAAGACCGCGACATCGCCATGGTCTTCCAGAACTATGCCCTGTACCCGCACATGACCGTTGCGGACAACATGGGCTTCGCGCTGAAGATCGCCGGCGTCTCCAAGGAAGAGCGCGCCGAGCGTGTCCGTGAAGCCGCCAAGCTTCTTGACCTTGAGCCTTACCTGGACCGCAAGCCGAAGGCACTCTCCGGCGGTCAGCGCCAGCGTGTTGCCATGGGCCGCGCCATCGTGCGTAACCCGCAGGTCTTCCTCATGGATGAGCCGCTGTCCAACCTTGACGCCAAGCTCCGCGTCCAGACCCGCACGCAGATCGCATCCCTGACCCGCCGCCTCGGCGTCACCACGGTCTACGTGACCCACGACCAGGTCGAGGCAATGACCATGGGCGACCGCGTGGCTGTGCTGAAGGACGGCCTGCTGATGCAGGTTGACACCCCGCGCAACCTCTACGACAAGCCGAAGAACGTCTTCGTCGCCGGCTTCATCGGCTCCCCCGCCATGAACCTGCTCGAGCTCCCCGTCGTCGACGGCGGCGTCCAGTTCGGCGGAACGGTCTACCCGGTGCCGCGCGACGTCCTCGAAGAAGCACACGGCAGCACCGTAACGCTGGGCTCCCGCCCCGAAGACCTCGAGACCGCACCGCAGGGTGAGGGCCTCAAGGTCGAGGTTGACGTTGTTGAAGAACTCGGCGCCGACGCCTATGTCTACGGCCACACCACGCTTGACGGCAAGGAGCACGATATCGTGGCCCGCGTCGATGGCCGCCGTCCTCCGCTGAAGGGTGACTCCATCTACGTCCGCCCGCAGTCGGGCCACGTGCACCTCTTCGACACCAAGACCGGCCTGCGCCTGGGCGGCTAGTCCCCACCGCTGATCGCGCCTGACCGACGGCGGCTCTCCCCACACCGGGAGGGCCGCCGTCGGCGTTTGTGCTCGTCGGCATTTGAGCCCGTTGCCCCAGGCCACCCCAATGTACGGAAGAATTGACCTATGACCGATGAAAACAGCGCACAGTGGCACGATGAACCCACCGACTACGCACAGGTGGGCAAACTGCCGCGGTTCGAGGCGGCCAGCGCCAACGACTCCAAACTTGCAGCCGTCTCCAGCTCGCTGAACATCACGGCCGCCGCGGCCGAGCCCGAACTCCTGGACCTGCCGTGGCATGTCGCCCTGGAGGACTGGCCGGCGGAAAACCTGGCAGCCCTCCCCCGCGGTATCTCCCGCCACATTGTGCGTTTCGCCCACCTCGGCGGCTCCGTCATTGCCATCAAGGAGACCTCCGAGCATGTGGCCCGCCACGAATACCACATGCTCCGCAAGCTTGCCAGGCTGGATGTCCCCTGCGTCGTCCCGGTGGCGGTCATCACCGGCCGGACCACCCTGGACGGCCGTCCGCTGAACCCCGTCCTGGTCACGCGGCATCTGAAATTCTCCATGCCCTACCGAGCCCTGTTCTCGCAGATGCTGCGCAAGGACACCCTGACCCGGCTCATCGATGCCCAGGCCCTGCTGATGGTGCGGCTGCACCTCATCGGTTTCTACTGGGGCGACGTCTCGCTCTCCAACACGCTGTTCCGCCGCGACGCAGGCGCGTTCGCCGCCTACCTCGTGGATGCCGAGACCGGTGAGCTCTACCCCGATCTCTCCACCGGCCAGCGCGAATACGATCTCGAGATCGCCCGGGTCAACATCGCCGGTGAACTGATGGACCTCCTGGACGGCGGCCTGATCGAGGAAAAGGTGGACCCCGTGGCCACCAGCGAACTCATCATGGAAAGCTACCGCCGCCTCTGGGCCGAGCTGACCGAAAAGGAGTCCTTCGAACTCGGCGAACGGTGGCGGGTGGGCGCCCGGATCCGGCGGCTCAATGAACTCGGCTTCGACGTCGAGGAATATGCCATCAAGACCACCCAGAACGGTTCCACCATCCAGCTCCAGCCCAAAGTGGTGGACGCCGGCCACCACCAGCGCCGGCTCCTGCGCCTCACCGGGCTCGACGCCCAGGAGAACCAGGCCAGGCGGCTGCTCAATGACATGGACACCTTCCGCGCGGACAACAACCCGGAGATGGACGAGGAATACAGTGCCCACCTCTGGGTGAGCCAGGTCTTCGAGCCCATTGTGCGCTCCATCCCGCGGGACCTTTCCCGCAAGCTGGAGCCTGCAGAGGCCGTCCACGAAGTCCTGGAACACCGCTGGTACATGTCCGAAAAGCAGGAGCGGCACATCCCGCTGGCGGAGGCCGTGCAGTCTTACATCGATTCCATCCTGCGCCACCGCCGGGACGAGGCCGCCATCATGCTCAACCCGGACACCGGGCTGCTGAAGATCCTGGAAGTGGAGACCGAAGAGTCCAGGTACGGCGCCGACGAATCGATCGAGGAATACCCGGACGTGGACGACTGAGAGTCAGCGATCCGGAGCAGTTAACCCGGTTGGGCTAAATTGCCTTGCCCGGGTTGAGGATGCCGGCCGGGTCGAACAGATCCTTGATTCTGCGCTGAAGCTCCCGGACCGGTTCCGGCTGCTCCAGGCCGAGCCAGCGCAGCTTGTACTGTCCGATCCCGTGCTCGCCGGTGATGGTGCCGCCCATCTCCAGGGCAGCCGCCACCGAGCCATCCAGCGCAAGGTTCAGCCTGTCCATCGCGCCTGCATCCACGGCCGCGCCATCCCGGTCGATCCAGAAGGTGGGGTGCAGGTTGCCGTCCCCTGCATGGGCCACCACCTTCAGGCTCACGCCGTGGGTGGCGGCCAGTCCCTCGAGAACGGCAATGTAGTCCACCAGCCGCGACCGTGGGACGGCCACGTCCTCGCCCACCCGGTATTCGTCATCCACCTCCACGCCGCGGCTGTTCCGGCGCAGCTCCACGAGCTGCTCAGCCTCCGCAGTGGACTCCTTGCTGACCACGGCACCGCCGTCAGCAAGGACCGAACGGACGACGTCGGCCTCCGCCTCAGCCCCGAACCCATCCGTCTGGATCAGGAGCAGTGAAAGGCCGCGGGAGCTCAGATCGGAACCGTGGAGCGCATCCAACTGGGCGAGCGTGCCGCCGTCGAGCAGTTCCATGATGGCCGGCTGCACCCGTGCCCGGCCAACGGCCAAAACTCCTGCGGCCGCCTGCCTGAAGTCCGGGTAGAACGCGGCGATCGTGTGCACGTCGCGGGGAAGGTATTTGAGCCGCACGGTTGCCCCCACCACGATCCCCAGCGTCCCCTCCGAACCGACGAACAGCCCGGTGAGGTCGTAGCCCGCCACCCCCTTGAACGTCTGGTGGCCGGTATGGATGAGCGAGCCATCGGCCAACACCACGTCCAGCGCCAGGACCGAATCCCTGGTGACGCCGTACTTGGCGCAGCGCAGGCCGCCGGCATTGGTGGCCACGTTGCCGCCGATCGTTGACGTGCGGAAGCTCGCCGGATCCGGCGCGTACATCAGGCCGTAGGCAGCCGCCGCGTCGTTCAGGGCGGCGTTAATCACGCCGGGTTCGACGACGGCGGTCTCGTCGTCCGGATTCAGCTCAAGGATGCGGTTCATCAGCTCCAGGGACAGGATCACGGAGTTCCTGCTGGCATGCGCCCCGCCGGAAACGCCAGTACCCGCCCCGCGGGCTACGACCGAAACGCCGTTCGCGGCACAGAGCCTGACGAGGGCCTGGACGTCGCTGACGGAGCGGGCAAAGACCACGGCTTCCGGCAAGTGGAAGTCCAGCACCGGGGCTTGGTCCACCGCATACCTGGCCAATACGTCCGGTTCGGTACTGACCTGTCCGCCGCCAAGAGCGGTCACCAGCTCGTCAACTATGCTGCCCACGCAGCCTCCGGTTCCGTCGTCGTAAATGTCTGTACCAGTCTAGGTTGCGTGCACATTACCTTACTCATGAGTAATGTGTCGGCGGGCGCGCCTGCAAGCGTTTCCACATGTCAGCGGCCTCCTTGCCCACTGACGTAGCTACGCCACGAATAGCAACACTGGAAGCGTTTTCATTTTCACGGCCTGCGCGTCTAAGCTGGCTCCCATGTCTGTAGATACCGTGATCTCTGCCACAGCCGCCCTGACGGGTCCGCTCACCCTCATCCACGCCGCTGACAAGGCTCCGGGCTGGTGGCGCTCTGCCGTCATCTACCAGGTGTACCCGCGGTCTTTCCGCGACCTCAACGGTGACGGCATCGGGGACATTGCGGGAATCACGGAGGAACTGCCGCATCTGGCCGACCTTGACGTCGACGCCGTGTGGCTGTCCCCGTTCTACCGGTCACCGCAGCGCGATGCAGGCTACGACGTCAGCGACTACTGCGATGTGGATCCGATCTTCGGGACCCTGCAGGACTTCGACGTGATGATGGCTGAAGCAAACCGGCTGAGCCTGCGCGTCATTGTGGACCTTGTTCCCAATCACTGCTCGGACCAGCACGCGGCTTTCCAGGCGGCCCTTGCCTCCCCGGCCGGAAGCCCTGAGCGGGACATGTTCATCTTCCGTGACGGAACCGGCGTCGAGGGGCATGAGCCGCCGAACAACTGGCAGTCCCACTTCGGCGGACCGGCCTGGACGCGGGTCATTGCCCCTGACGGCCAGCCGGACCAGTGGTACCTGCATCTCTTTGATTCTTCCCAGCCGGACTTTAACTGGGACAACGCCGCCGTCCACGCCGAATTTGAACGGGTGCTCCGTTTCTGGCTGGACCGCGGAGTGTCCGGGTTCCGGGTGGACGTTGCCCACGCACTGGTCAAGGCCCCCGGCCTGCCCGCCTGGGGCGGACGGGCCGACGGCGGCAGCTCGGACGGTTTCCCCGGCCATGAGGCCCCCATGTTCGGCCAGCCGGCTGTCCACGATATCTACCGGACCTGGCGCAGGATCCTTGACGAGTACGGTCCGGACAGGATCCTGTGCGCGGAAGCCAGCGTGGACCTGGACCGCCTTGCCCACTGGGTCCGGCCCGACGAAATGCACCAGGCCTTCAACTTCCCTTACCTGCACGCCGGCCTGGACGTTCACCGGCTCCGGGGTGTCATCACCGATTCCCTGACAGTCCTGAACGGCGTGGGCGCGCCCAGCACGTGGGTACTCTCCAACCACGACGTCGTCAGGCATGCATCCCGCTTCGGCTACAACGGCCACGGCCCCCGTGACGGTGACGGCATCGGCCCGGCGGATCCGCAGCCGGACACCGGCCTCGGCAGGCGCCGCGCCGCTGCCGCCTCCATGTTCATGCTCGGGCTGCCGGGTGCCGCATACCTGTATCAGGGAGAGGAACTTGGCCTTCCGGACGGCATCGACATCCCTGAGCACCTGCGCCAGGATCCAACGTTCGCGCGCACCGGCGGGGAACGCCTTGGCCGCGACGGCTGCCGGGTGCCCCTCCCGTGGCGCGCCGAAGAGCAGCACTTGGGCTTCGGCTCCGGCCAGGATCCCTGGCTCCCCCTCCCGGCGAGCTTCACGGAACTGGCGCGGGACGCCCAGGCCGCATCGCCGTCGTCGCACCTTTCCCTATACCGGAACATGCTGGCCCTGCGCCGCGAACTGGGCCTGGGCAGCGGATCCCTGGCCTGGGTTGAAGACTGGTGCAGTGGTTCGTCCCTGGCGTACCTCAACGGCGCTACGCTGGTGGTCATGAATCTCAACCACGAGCCCCTGGAACTGCCCGTTGGCGAACTGCTGCTCCGCAGCGCGGAACCCGGTTCCGGCCGTTTCCTGGCCAGCGGGGAGACAGCTTGGCTGCGAATTGACGGCGGCGGCCCGGAATAGTGGGGCTTGCGGGCATCAAGGACGTTGCCGACCGCGCAGGGCTCTCGATCGCCACGGTCTCGCGGGCACTCAGCGGCAAGGCAAACGTTTCCACGAAGAGCCGGCAGCTGGCGCAGGCGGCAGCCGACGAGCTGGGCTTCGTTCCCTCCTACCATGCCTCCAGTCTGGCGTCCGGCCGGAGCCACAACATAGGGCTGGTTGTGCCCTCGGTCAACCGCTGGTATTTCTCTTCGGTGGTTGAAGGGGTGTCCGCAGCGCTGCTGGACGCCGGATACGACCTCACCCTCTACAACGTGGGCGATCAGCCTGCACGGCGCCAAAGCGTCCTGGCTGACTTCCTGCTGCGAAAACGGCTCGATGCTGTCATCGCCGTGGCATTGGTTCTCAGCGAGGCGGAGATCAAGCAGCTGCTGGCCATCCGCCGGCCCATCGTGGGCATCGGCGGAGCGCTGGACGGGGCATCCACCATCAGGATTGACGACGCCCGCCTCGCCCGCCGAGCCACTGAACACCTGATCGGGCTGGGGCACACCCGCATCGCACACCTAACGGGCGACGCCGAGTTGAACAGGGACTTCAAGCTCCCTGGTCTCCGCCAGTCCGGCTTCAAAGCGGCGATGGCCGACGCCGGGCATGCAGTCAGGCCTGAATGGGAGGTCTCGGCGGACTTCACCATCCAGGGCGCCTACGCGAGGGCCCGCAACCTGCTGGCCACCGCGTCCGAGCGCCCCACCGCCGTGTTTGCCGCGTCCGACGAAATGGCCATCGGCACCATCCTCGCCGCCCGCGATTTCGGTTTGCGCGTGCCCCAGGATCTGTCCGTCATCGGCATGGACGGTCACGAACTCGGCGAAGTCTTTGGGCTCACCACCATCAACCAGGATGCCCGCGGCCAGGGTGCCCTCGCTGCCCGCATGCTGCTGGAAACGCTCGACGACGGCGCCAAGCCCGGCACCAGGCGCACCGCACCGGCTCCTGCGGCCACTGACCACGAATACCCCACAGAGTTCCTGGTCCGCTCCAGCACGGCCGTACCGCCCGCGCAGGGCTAGGACACCTGGCCGCCCATAAAGCGTACAAAGCGATCCAAAACCAGAGGCCAGCTGCCCGCGGCAGCCATCCATGTCGCGTGCGGGTCCTCGGCGCCCTCCCAGCCGTCCTGGACCAGCCGCACTTCCGTGCCGTCCGCAACGGCGCGGAAGGCGACCCTCAGCTCGGTGGACCACAGAGCGGTCGTGCCGGGGTGCCAGGAGGCGTGGAAGGACAGGGGCGGCTGCCAGTCATCGATGGTGCCCCAGACAGCCGTCCTGCCGTCGTCAGCGGTTTCCAGGATGAGGATGTCCTCGAATTCAACGTAGGAGCCCGCCCCGAATACGCTGTTGGATTCCATCGGCCACCACAGATGGGCGTGGTCCGTGAAGCCGGCAAAGGCCCGCGCTACCGGACCAGGCACCACCACGGTGCAGATGACCGGATCCAGTTCTGCCGCTGCCTCGTTGCCTTCAGGGATCGACGCGTCCGCGTGGCTGAAAAGGTTATCCATGGACGCCAACTCTACGCCCCACGCTCTGGCAGTTCCTGCGCCGTTTCGGCCGACGCTCTCTCACTTGATGCGCCGTTTCGGCCGACGCTCCCTCTCCGTCAGGCTGGTTGTGAGTCATTCATTACCTGTTGATTTAAGGAGCCGGCGATGCCTGTTGATAACAAGGGTTTTACGCGTGAAGAGATCCGTGAGTTCTTGCATGAGTATTATTTGCAGCCGCACGGGACCAGAAAGGAGTGGCTTGCCTTCAGGTCCATTTCCGAATGGACGTTCCGCAGGTGGCGCAAGATGATGCTCCAGGGCGATATCGACCGCGGCCTGATTCCGCGGGAACATGGAGCCATGGTCCCAACGAATCGTGAACTCTCCGCGTTTGAAAAAGCACGCGCGAAGGAAATTGCTGCCCACCGTGCCGAAGTCGAGAAACTCCAGAAGCGGGTGCAGGAGTTGGAGGATACGAATTCTGCGTTGGGAAAAGCTATCGGGCTCTTGCACGAGTTGAGCGTGCCAGAGCCCGATACAACCCCGACGAGCGCTCAGAACGATTCATAGCGGCTGAGAACAGTCTTGTCCTGGAGCTGCATGTGATCGTCGGCTCCCAGCGGACAGCGCTCAAGCTGGCGGGCGTGTCGCGCGGGACCTGGCATTACCGGTCCCATCCACGTCCGGCGGTGCAGGACCCGATCCACCAG